>CANJSR010000020.1 GCA_947476855.1 Acetobacteraceae bacterium | reverse complement strand
TGCCGCTGCTTACCCCCCACCCCGGCCCTCCCCCTCAAGGGGGGAGGGGGAAGTGCTGCTACAGCCCGCCCCGCTTCACGCCAGGGAGGGGAACGGCCATCCCACGCCCCCTCTCCCCTTGCGGGAGAGGGTCGGGGTGAGGGGTGACGCCCCCCAGTCCCGTGCCGCTGCTTACCCCCAGCCTACTCCGCCGCCTGTGCCGCGGGATTGATCGAGTTCGGGCCGAAACGATCCTTGAACGGCTGCGTATCGATCTCCTCCAACTGGATCTCGCCAGCCAGCACCTTCCGCTTCCAGTCCTGATGCTCCGGCTCCATCGCGTGGAATTCCGGCATCACTTCCTTGGCGAACAGTTCCAGGCTCTCGCAGATATGCTCGTGGCTGTTGCGGCCAGCCTGGTTCAGCAGGATCACCTGGTCGATGTTGGACTGCTGGAACCGACGCAGCTTGCGGCGGATGGTTTCAGGTGAACCGATCAGCCCCCCCCGCAGCGCGCGGTCCGCGGCATCCTTGTTCGCCACCTTCCACTTGTTGTACTCGTCCCAGATATTCACCGTATACGGATCAGGCCGGCGCCGCCCCGACGACGACCCGAAGAACCGCAGCGCGAACTGGAAGAACGTCGCTCCATCCGCCCGCCGGCGCGCTTCCTCATCCGTTTCAGCGCACATGAAATAACTGACCAGCGCGATGTTCGGATTGGTCTGGTAGTCCGCCAGCTTCTGCTGCCGCTTGGTGAAGGCGTTGTAGTAGGCATGCACCCAGGCAAAGGCCGCATCCGCCGACAGGAACTGGAAGCCCAGCGCGCCGATGCCGCGCCGCCCCGCCATCTCCAGCGTCTCCAGCTGAGAGCACGCGACCCACAGCGGCGGATGCGGCTTCTGCACGGGCTTCGGCAGCACGTTGCGCAGCGGCATCTTGTGCCACTTCGTATCCAGCTCGACGCCCTGGTCCTTGAACATCGGGATGATGCATTGCAGCGCGTCTTCCCAGATCTCGCGCTTGGTCTCCATCTCCCGGTCGAAACCACCCAGTTCCGTGACCGAGCCTGACTCGCCCGTGCCGAATTCCACCCGCCCGTTCGACACCAGGTCGAGACAGGCGATCCGTTCCGCGACCCGCTGCGGCGGGTTCGTGGTCAACTGGACGATGCCATGGCCGAGGCGGATGTTCTTGGTGCGCTGGCTCGCCGCCGCCAGGAACACCTCCGGCGCCGGGGAATGGGAGTATTCTTCCAGAAAGTGATGCTCGACTTCCCAGGCATAGTCATAGCCCAGCCGATCCGCCATCTCCACTTGGGTCAGGGCGTTCTGATACAGAATACGCTCATCGTCCGGTCCCCAGGGACGCGGCAACTGCATTTCATAGAAGATGCCGAATTTCATGGCTGTTTCCTTCCCTCGTCGTTGCATCCACTGCGCCGCAGGACCGGCCGGAAGTCAAGCATCGCGGGCAGGGGTGAGCCCCTTTACCGGTACCAGCCGCCTCCGTATCATCGCGCTCCTGCCGCCCCCGGCGGGGACTCCCAACCCCCGTCCACACGAGCGTGCAATCCCATGACCGACCGTGAGTATCCCACCCGCCCCTTCATCGGCATCGGCATCGTCGTCATCAAGGGAAACGAAGTCCTGCTGTGCCAGCGCGGCAAGCCCCCCAATCTCGGCAGTTGGACCCTGCCCGGCGGCGCCCAGGAAATCGGCGAAACCTGTGAGGAAGCGGCTCGGCGGGAACTGGAGGAAGAAACCGGCCTGACCGTCGGCCGCCTGCATTTCTGCGACTTCGTCGACACGATCCGCCACGACGACGCAGGCCGGATCCGGTTCCACTACACGATCCTGGATTTCGCCGCCCGCTGGGAGTCCGGCGATCCGGTCGCCAACACCGACGTCAGCGCGGTCGAATGGGCCCCGCTCGACGACCTGGAACGCTATGGCCTCTGGAGCGAGGCGTACCGCATCATCGCCATCGCCCGCCGGTTGCTCCAGGACGCCTAAGCCCGCGGCTAGAGCGCCTTCAGGCTGACCGTAAACGGTCAGCGCGCTCTAGCCTCTTGTTTGGTCGCATGATTCACGCGCTGTTACGATTCCGCTCAGCGCGATCATGCTCTACTCCGCGGCCCGCAGCAGCGCGACCTCGGTCGCGGCATCCAGTCCCAGCAGCTTGGCCAGCCGTTCCAGGCGACGGATGACCGCCTCCCCCGAGAACACACCGCTGTCCTCATGCAATGACAGCACCAACCGCGTGCCGCGGATACGCAGCGCGGTGCCGCCCAGGATATCCGGCGTGCCGGCCGACAGCGTGTAGGCCAGGCGCAGCGCGCTTCCCAGCACCTCGGCCCGGCCCGCCGTCACCGGCTCCAGCAGGGTCCGCGCGGACGCCAGGAAGGGGGCGTTGGCATCGGCCTCGTACCGGGTGGCGACCGCAATCCCCAGAAACGCCCGAGTCGGATGATCCAGCCCGATGCTCGGCTGGCGCAGCACGCGGTAGAAGGCCTGTTCGGCGCGGAACTCCGGATGCTCGTGGCTGCCGATGTCGGACAGCCAGCACACGCCTTCGCGCAGGCGGCGTTCGGCGCGGGTGTCGTGCGGGAACAGCGCGTCGGTCCAGGCCATCAGCGCCGGCGGCATGGCGGGATCACGGCCGAGGCGTTCGGCCATTTCATGGGCAGCGGCCATCAACGGGTCCTGCGCGCGGATCGCGGCGGGCATCTGGCGCATGAACCAACCCTCTCGCAGGCCGCTGGCGCTGAACACGACGCGGCGGGCGGCGGTAACGCGCAGTAGCCGCCGCAGCACGACCGCGGCAAAAGGCAGGTCGTCGACCCGGCGGCGAGGCGAGCCCGGCATCTTTTCCAGTTCCCGCCGGCTGGCGGAGAGGATTTCCTCGACGAAGCGCCGCACCTCCTCCGAGTCGAGCGTGTAGTGGTGCACCATCTGCAACGGGTGCTTCCGGATCAGCATGTGCATCCGCGCCAGCGCCCGCCAGGCGCCGCCCACCGGATACAGGTCGCGCCCGGCGATCTCTGGCAGCCACGCAATCTCCCGCAGATCAGCCTCGACGATATCACGCGCGCGATTCAGGTCACGGCCCGATCGTTCGGACAGGCGGATGACGCCCAGGCGCGTGGTGGATGACGCGCCGCGCCCGCCCTGGCCGACGCGCACCAGTTCCAGCGAGCCGCCGCCGATATCGGCCAGCAGGCCGTCCGCCTCGGGGATGCCGCACAGCACGCCCTCGGCCGACATCTCGGCTTCCTCGATCCCGGTCAGCACGCGGATCGGCACGCCGGGCAGCCTGGCGCGCAGGCTGTCGACGAAGGCGGGGCCGTTGCGGGCGTCGCGGACGGCGGCGGTGGCCAACACCTCGAACGGGTCGGCGTGCATGGCGCGGGCGACGGCGTGGTAGCGGTGCATGACCCGCAACGCCTGCGCCACCGCTTCCTCATTCAGCAGGCCGGTTTCCTGCAGGCCCTGACCCAGGCGGAGGACGGCCTTTTCGTTGAAGATGACGGTCGGGTTGCGGGTCTGTCCCTCATACACGACCAGGCGGACAGAGTTGGAACCGAGGTCCACGACGCCGTAACGCGGCAGGGTGGCAGGCGGGGAAAACGGCATCGATCAATCCTGGTTCACGCGATCCTGGCGGGTCCGGCCGGGCAAGGGAGACGCGATGATCGGTCCATGCAGGGCCGAACCGCGTCCGGACAAAGACGGGTTGGTCATGAAGTAGTCGTGGGCGGAAACGGGGCGGCGGCCGGCGGCGATGCGCTTCCAGGTGCCATCAGGGCGCAGTTCCCAGCTCTGGAGCGTGTCGCGGATATTGGTCGCCATGATCTGGTCGAGCACCTGGGTGTGCACGGTGGGATTGTGGATCGGGACCAGGGTTTCAACCCGCCAATCCATGTTGCGCTCCATCCAGTCGGCCGAGCTGATATACACCATCGCGTGGCGGCTGGGCAGGGTATGGCCGTTCCCGAAGGCATAGATGCGGCTGTGTTCCAGGAACCGTCCCACGATCGACTTCACCCGGATATTGTCCGACAGGCCCGGCACGCCGGGCAGCAGGCAGCAGATGCCGCGCACCACGACGACGATCTTCACCCCCGCTATGGACGCCGTGTAAAGCGCGTCGATCAGCCGCGTATCCACCAGGCTGTTCATCTTCAGCCAGATCTGTGCCGGACGCCCGGCGGCGGCGCAGGCGATCTCCCGCTCGATCAGTTCCAGCAGCATGTCGCGGGTAGATATGGGGCTGAACCCGAGCTGTTCCATGCTCTCGGGCCTGGCATAGCCGGTCATGAAGTTGAAAAGACGGGCGGCGTCGCGGGTCAGGGCGGGGTCGGTCGTGAAGAAACTGAGGTCGGTGTAGATGCGCGCCGTGATCGGATGATAGTTGCCGGTGCCGAAATGGGCGTACGAGCGCAGGACCCCCGCCTCCCGCCGGACCACCAGTGACAGCTTGGCGTGGGTCTTCAGTTCCGTGAACCCGTAGACGACCTGCACGCCCGCGGCTTCCATCGTGCGGGCTAGGCGGATGTTCGCTTCCTCGTCAAACCGGGCACGCAACTCGATCATGGCGACGACGAACTTGCCGGCTTCCGCGGCCTCGATCAGCGCCTTGACGATCGGGCTGTCCTGGCTGGTACGGTACAGGGTCTGCTTGACCGCGACGACCATCGGGTCCTGCGCGGCCTGGCGCAGGAACTGCACGACGACATCGAAGCTCTCATAGGGATGGTGGACGATGATGTCCTTGGCCCGGATCGCTGCGAAGCAGTCGCCGCCGAAGTCGCGGATACGCTCGGGGAAGCGGGGCGTGAAGGGCGGGAACAGCAAATCCGGCCGGTCGTCGACGATCAACTTGCGGACGTCCACCACGCCCATGAAGCCCGGCTGGCTGTGGATTTCATCAGGCGCGGCACTCAGTTCGCGGGCGACCAGCTCGTGCAGTTCCTCCGGCATCCGGACGTCGATTTCCAGATGGATCACGACCCCGCGGCGGCGGCGCTTCAGCGCGGTTTCGTAGGAGCGGACAAGGTCCTCGGCCTCTTCCTCGAACTCGACATCGGTGTCGCGGATCAGGCGGAACAGGCCGTGGCCGGTGCGCTCGAAGCCAGGGAAAATGCGTTCGAGGAACAGCAGCACCAGGTCTTCGAGGGTGACGAAGCGGATCTTGCCCCCCTCCTCGGACGGCAGCCGCACGAACCGCTCCACCTGGCTCGGCAGCGGCAGCAAAGCGCGCATGCCCTGCCCGTCGCTGCGCCGGACCAGCAGCAGGGCCATCACCAGCCCCATGTTGGGAATGAACGGAAACGGATGCGCGGGGTCGATGGCGAGCGGGGTCAGGACGGGGAACACCTGCTCCATGAACCAGGCTTCCAGCCAGACGCGGTCGGCGGCGGACAGCGACTCGGGCGTGCAGACCGCGATCCCGGCCTTGCGGAGCAACCCCGACAGGTCGCGCCAGACCCGCTGCTGGTCGGCCAGCAGCTTGTCGGTCCGGTAGCGGATTTCGACCAGTTGCTGCGCCGGGGTGCGGCCATCGGCGGAATGGCGGGTGACCCCGGCCTTGGCCTGCCCGATCAGGCCGGCGACGCGGACCGAATGGAACTCATCGAGGTTGGAGGCGCTGATCGACAGGAACCGCACCCGCTCCAGCAGCGGATGGCGAGGGTTGTCGGCTTCCTCCACCACCCGGCTGTTGAACGCGAGCCAGGACAGTTCGCGGTTCAGGAAGCGTGCGGGGCCAGCGGCGACGATGGCGGCGGGGCGGGTGTCGACGGCGGCCTCGGCCTCGGTTTGCGGCAGGATATCCATCGTGTCGGCGGTCTGCGGCATCCGTCCCTCCGGCGTCATGTGTGGCACTTTTCGGAGCTTACCGGATTTTGTGCCGGATCAACGGCGGGATCGGCCGATGTCTCGGATTCGTCATGATGATCCCTCAGCCGCAGCGTCGCCGCGGCGAAGGCGCGGGTGATGCCGCCACCCTCGGCCAGTTGCGCGTCATCGAGCCGAGCGACGGCGTCCCGCAGGGCGGCGGGCGTGCGCGGCAGGCGCAGAAGCAGCCAGTCCCGCAGCGCCGGAGAGACGGGCAATTGCCGTTCGGCCAGCAGCCGGACCAGCAGGTCGCGCAACAGGGCATCTTCGGGGCGGCGGATTTCGACGGCGACGATCGCCCGCAGGCGGCTCGCCAGGTCGGGCAGCCGGACGGGCCAGCGGGAGGGCGGGTCGGCGGCGGCGAGCAGGACGGGCACCGCGGCCTCCCGGCAGGCATTCAGCAGATGCAGCAGGGCGGCTTCCTCGGCCGGCGAATCGGCGTCGTCGACCGCGACTCCGGCGGAACCGGGCGGGGGCGGCACGCCGATCAGGTCGCGGCCGTGATACAGATGGGCGCCGGTGCGGCGACACCAGATATGCAGCAGATGGGTTTTGCCCGTCCCTCCCCCGCCCCACAGCGCCAGGCGCCGGTCGGGCCAGTCGGCGGTGCGGTCGAGCCAGGCCAATGCCTCCTGATTCGAGGCGGCGGGCAGAAAGTCATCCGTCGCGTAGTCCGGCCGGTGCGGAAACGGGAAGGCGAGCTGGCGCCCCGCGGTCATTGGAAGCAGACGATCATGGGCGGGCCGGCGGGTCCAGATAGAGCGAGCTGCTCAGATAGCGGCGCAACCAGAAGCGACACAACACGCCGATCGTCGCCGCCACTGGGACGGCCAGCATCACGCCCAGGAAACCGAAGGCCGCGGCGCCGGCGAACAGGGCGAAAATGACCCAGACCGCCGGCAGCTCCACCCGGTCGCCCAGAAAGCGCGGATACAGGACATAGCCTTCCAGGATATGGCCGATCACCAGCACGCCGCCGACCAGGGTGACGCCGCGCCAGTCCGGGAACTGCGCCAGTGCCAGGCCCAGGGAGGTCAGCGCGCCCGAGATCGAGCCGACATAGGGGATGAAGGACAGGATGCCGGCCGACAGCCCCACCACCAGCCCCAGGTCGAGGCCCACCATCGTCAGCCCGAAGGCATAGAACAGCGCCAGGATCATGCAGCACATCGCCTGCCCGCGCACCCAGGCCGAGAGGATGCGGTCGACCTCGGTCGCCTGTGCCCGGATGACATCGCGGTAGCGCAGCGGCAGCCAGGAATCGACCCGCTCGATCACCACCTGCCAGTCGCGCAGCAGATAGAACCCGACGACCGGCGTCACGACCGCGAGGCTGAGCAGATTGAACAGCGCGAAGCCGCTGCCGATCAGGCCGGTGACGGTGGACAGCAGGACCCGCAGCATGGCGGCGGCCTGGCCCGCGATCAGTTCGCGGATGCGGTCGTTGACGACGTCGGAGCCGAAATGCTCCTGCAGGTCCGACAGGACGTTGCTGGCCCAGCCCTGCAGCAGGGTGGCGTATTGCGGGATGCGGAAGACCAGCAGCCCGACCTGCGCGATCAGCAGCGGATACAGCAGCAGGGCGAACATCAGCACGCCCAACAGCAGGGCGAAGATCATGAACAACGCCACGACGCCGCGCGGCAGGCCGAGGCGGGACAGGCGGGAGGTCGGCGGATCGAGCGCATAGGCGATCACCGCCGCGGCGACGAAGGGCGCCAGGATCGAGGCGAACAGATCGAGCGCGAGCCACAGCCCCACCAGCAGCCCGACGCCGAGGCCGATCCGCTGCGCGCGGGTGGGGCGGATCAGGGCGGCCGGGTTTTCCTCCGGCGGAGTGGAAGGGACCGTTTCGCGCGACGGGGCGCTAGCCACGCGCGGTCGACCAGACATAGGCGGCGCCGGAGGCGAAGGTCGTGGCCGCGACCACCCAGGCCAGGCCCTGGGCGAGGTAGGGAATCGTCAGTTCGAACCCCGAGATCAGCAGGGTGGTGGCGATCAGCAGGATCTGGAAGACGGTGTTGAGCTTGGAAATATAGAGCGGCCGTATCTCGATCGGATGGCCGAGGACGGCGAGGACGATGACGCCCCCCACGATCACGAGGTCGCGGAACACCACCAGGATCGCCAGCCAGACCGGGATGACGCCGACCGCGGCGAGGGTGACATACATCGTGACCAGCAGAGTCTTGTCCGCCACCGGGTCGAGCACGGCGCCGATCGCGTTGCCGCCATAGCGGCGGGCGAGCCAGCCATCCACCGCGTCGGACACGCCGGCGGCGACGAACAGGAAGAACGCCTCGGCCAGGCGGTGTTCAAGGACGAGCCAGAAGGCCAGCGGCACGGCGCAGAGGCGCGCGAAGGTGACGATATTGGGCAGCGTGAAGACGACGCTGGACGTGCCAGAGGAGAACTGGGACCCGTCAGGCATGGGGGGCCGTGTCGATGAGCGGGCTCGCCGCGGTTGCCTTGGGGGTCCGGCGTGAAGTAGATTGGAACAAATGACGAACGCAGGGTGCCCCTGGGCGGGGGGCGTGGAATTTCTTTGCTGGCGCTACCCCATGTCCGGTGAGGAAACGGGCCGGGGCCGGTCGTCCGCGGGGGCGAGCGGAGGGTACCCCCTCGCCGTCATCGCCGGGCTTATGCCGGTGAAGATCGGTGCCGCGAAGCCGGCGGCAACGCCCGTCGCCCCCCCTGCCCCGCTCCCGCGCTTTTTCACGATGGTGCAACCCCATGTCCGGTGAGAAATCCGCCCCACCCAGACCCGAAAAACCAGGCATCAGGGACCGGCTGGCATCCGGCATCACCGGCTGCCCGTTCGCCATTTCCCGGAGTGCGCCCTGACCCAACATTGCCATCCATCGGCGGCTTGTGGTTTGTGACCGCCTCAAACAACCCGCTTACCGTATTGAGGGCCGCCATGACCAGTGCAGATCGCGAGCCTCCGGTCGCCACGAACGGCCTCGACTACCGCTCCGCGGGCGTGGATATCGACGCCGGCGACGCGCTTGTCGAGGCGATCAAGCCCCTCGCCCGATCCACCCGCCGCAGCGGCGTGATGGGCGGCCTCGGCGGCTTCGGCGCGCTGTTCGACCTGAAGGAGGCCGGGTTCAAGGACCCCGTCCTGGTGTCGTCCACCGACGGCGTCGGGACCAAGCTGAAGATCGCCATCGACACCGGCATCCATGACACGGTCGGCATCGACCTGGTGGCGATGTGCGTCAACGACCTGGTGGTCCAGGGCGCCGAACCTTTGTTCTTCCTGGACTATTTCGCGACCGGCAAGCTGGACGTAACGCAGGCCCAGGCGGTGATCTCAGGCATCGCCGAGGGCTGCCGGCAGGCCGGCTGCGCCCTGGTCGGCGGCGAAACCGCCGAGATGCCAGGCATGTATGACAGCGGCGACTACGACCTGGCCGGCTTCGCCGTCGGCGCGGCGGAACGTGACGGGCTGCTGCCGACCGGAGTCGCGGCCGGCGACGCGGTGCTGGGGCTGGCGAGCACGGGCGTCCACTCCAACGGCTACTCCCTGGTCCGGCGCGTCGTCGCGGCGAGCGGCCTCGGCTGGAACGCCCCCGCCCCATTCGCCCCCGGGCAGACGCTGGGCCAGGCGCTGATGACGCCCACGCGGATCTACGTGAAGTCCCTGCTGGCGCTGCACCGGGCCGGGCTGCTGAAGGCGGCCGCCCATATCACCGGCGGTGGGCTGGTGGGTAACCTGCCCCGCGTGCTGCCCGACGGGCTGGCCGCCGCCGTGACGACCGGCTGGCCGGTGCCGCCGGTCTTCGCATGGCTGGCCCGCGCCGGCGGCATCGACCCGCGGGAGATGCTGCGCGTGTTCAACTGCGGCATCGGCATGGCCGTGGTCGTGACCGACGCGGAAGCCGCCACGCGCGTCCTGACCGAGGCCGGTGAGACCGTCAGCCCGCTGGGCACCATCGTCGCCGCCGAGGGCGAGGCATCGGTGCTGATCGACCCACCGGCCGGCTGGCTGGCTTGAGCACAAGCGCATGAAACGCCGCGTCGGCATCCTGATCAGCGGGCGCGGGTCGAACATGGCAGCCCTGCTGGAGGCCGCGCGCGACCCCGGCTTCCCGGCCGAGATCGTCCTGGTGCTGTCGAACCGGCCAGACGCGGGCGGCCTGGCGGTCGCGGCCGCTGCTGGCGTGGCGACGGCGGCGGTCGATCACCGGCCCTTCAAGGGCGACCGCGCCGAACATGAACGAGCGATCGACGCGGAACTGCGGCGGGCGGGGGCCGAGATCGTGTGCCTCGCCGGTTACATGCGGCTGCTGACGCCGTTCCTGGTGGAAGCCTGGGCGGGGCGGATGCTGAACATCCATCCCAGCCTGCTGCCCGCCTTCCCGGGACTCGACACCCATGAACGGGCGCTGGCGGCGGGGGCGAAGCTGCATGGCTGCACCGTGCACCTGGTGACGCAGGGGATGGATGAGGGGCCGATCCTCGCGCAGGCCGCGGTGCCCGTGCTGGCCGGCGATACGGAGGATGACCTGGCCGCACGCGTGCTGCGGCAGGAACATGCGTTGTATCCGGCCGCGCTGGCCGCCTTCGCCCTGGCGCGCGCGCCGGCGGCCCCGGATGCCACGGCGGCGCTGGCGAACCCCTTGCCGTGGCGCGGCGACCTGCCATAAATATCAACAACCCAGATCGAACAGAGAGCTTGAGACAACCCATGGCCAATCACGGCAGCAACACCTTCACTGGTCCGGAAACGCCCGAGGAACTCCTGGCGGACCGGCAGCGCATGTGGAACGGCTTCACGATGGCCACGACGATCACGACCGTCCTGTCAGTCGTGACGCTGATCCTGATGGGAGTCTTCCTGCTTTAATCCATCGCCGGCGGAACCGGGACGTTGCCTGGATCGAAGGGTCCGGGCGCGTCCTTTTGGTGTGTACGACGTGCGGCCTGGGCTGGCGAAGAACGTGGTGAATGAGCGGCATAAATCTTCAGCGAGAGGGTTGCGTTCGTCAAAGCCAGGTTCTAGACAATGCCCCGCACGAAGCGGGCGTAGCTCAGGGGTAGAGCACAACCTTGCCAAGGTTGGGGTCGAGGGTTCGAATCCCTTCGCCCGCTCCAGTGATCTGGAACATCCGTCACTGACCGCAGTGACTTCCAAAATTTCCAGGTGCTGGTCCGTGGGTTGGAGTGAATTCACCCCACACCAAGTGCGATCGATGCCACATCCTCCCCCCCGGACCGCGTTTCGTTCCGTACCACCCCCCCGCGCAAGCGACCCGGAGGCTGGGGGTGACGGCTTCTCGTGGGGTTCGGGTTCGCTCAGTGACGATCGGCCAGGACCGGCGTGTAGCGCCACACGCTGGCTGGCGGCAGGTTCAATGGCGTCCAGGCCTCTCGTTTCGCTATCAGACCGTGCCTGCGAGCCGGCAGGGGCGAGGTCACACAATAGCTGAAATGCAGAAAGTCCCGCCCCGGCGCGATCGAGAAGATGGCCTGGATGAACGCGCGCTGACGCGCCAGCGGCAACAGCACGAGCGGGATGCCGCAGACAACGGATGTCACCCGCCCCTGGAACCGAGCCGGCAGATGGGCCCGAAGGTCGCGGGCATCACACGCCAGAACTTCGACGCCCGGCAGCGTCGCACGAAGATGGGCGGCCAGGCTCGGGTCGATCTCCACCGACACCAGCCGCTCCGGGTGCAGGCCCGCGTCCAGGAACGCGCGTGAGATCACGCCGGTGCCCGCGCCAAGGTCGAGCACCACACCGCCCGGCTCAGGCCAGCCGCAGCGCACCACCTCGCGGCACAGCGAGGGCGACGACGGAACCACGGACCCCATCCGCAGCGGATTCGCCAGCCAACGCCGTACGAACAACGAGACCCCACGGATCGGCGATGCGTGTGTCACGGGCTCCACGCCTTGATCGCTCATGTCCTTGTCTCCACGGTTGTATCGTTGGGAATCAGTGGCACCAGGTGGGAAAGGAAACTCTCGGCGCAGGCCCGCCAGGAAAACCCCTCCGCATGACGGCGGCAGGCCTGCCGGTCGGCGCGCAACGCCCGCATGCAGGCCGCGCCGAGGTCCAGGTCGACAGCCCCGATCAGGCCGCCCGCACCGGCCAGCACGTCCTTTGGGCCAGTCACGGGGAACGCCGCGACAGGCGTCCCGCAGGCCAGCGCTTCCAGGATCACCAGCCCGAACGTATCGGTCAGGGATGGGAACACGAACACATCGCCACCGGCATAGGCGCGTGCCAGGTCATCGCCATATCGCGGGCCGGTGAAATGCACGGCCGGATACTTCCGCCGATACGTCGTCAGCAGTGGACCGCCGCCGACAACAACCTTGGAGCCGGGGAGGTCGAGGTCCAGAAAGGCGGCAATGTTCTTCTCGACCGCGATACGGCCGACATGGAGAAAGATCGGGCGAGGCAAGCCCCAGTCCTCGCGTGGCTCGGGCCGGAACAACGCCAGATCGACACCGCGTGACCAGGGCCGGATGTTCATGAACCCACGGCCGGCCAGTTCCTCGCGCAACGACTCCGTGGCGACCATGGTGCCCTGGCCAGCGCGGTGAAAGCGACGCATCCAGGCATAGGCCGGAGCGAGCGGCATGCCCGTTCGTGCCTTCAGATACTCGGCGAAGCGAGTATGGAATGCTGTCGTGAAAGCAAACCCGGTACGCATCGCCCACCGGCGGGCGGCGAGGCCCAGAGGACCTTCCGTCGCGATGTGGAGCGCATCCGGCTGAAACGCCTCGATCATGCGCGCCAGCTTGCGGCCCGGAAACAGGGCAAGCGAGATATCGGGATAGGTCGGGCATCGAACCGTCCGGAACCGATCCGGCCCGATCACCGTCACCTCATGCCCCATGGCACGGAGTTCCGACGTGACGGTTGCCAGGGTTCGCACAACCCCGTTCACCTGCGGTTGCCACGCATCCGATACGATCAGGATGCGGTATGAGGGCGCTGGTGGAAGCATGCCGCCGGGATCATCGATGAGTATCTGGGGGAACGCGTCAGGCAGGTTGCACCACCACGGTCTCCTTGGGTGCAAAGAACGAAAGGCGATTGAGAGCCGCCCAGTCGATCAGTTCCAGCCGCCCATCATGATGCTCGACCAGCGCCGTACAGCTTTCCACCCAGTCTCCGTCGTTGAGATAGAGAATACCGTCCACGTCCCGCATTTCGGCATGATGGATATGGCCGCAGACCACGCCATCGAATCCCCGGCGACGGGCTTCCGATGCAAGTGCGACTTCAAATCGGTCGATCGCCGATGCCGCCCCCTTCACCTTGCGCTTCAGCCAGGCGGACAACGACCAGTAGGGATAGCCCAGCCGGCGTCGGACCGCGTTGAACCAGCGGTTCGTGACCAAAGCCGCCGCGTATGCCGAGTCCCCCAGCAACGCCAGAAAGCGGGCGTAGCGCACCACGCTGTCGAACTCATCCCCATGCAGGATCAGCAGCCTTCTGCCATCCGCCGTGACATGTTCAGCTTCCGCGCACAGCCTGATGCCGCCGATTTCCAGACCCAATGGAAGCCACGAACGGAACATCTCATCGTGGTTTCCAGGGATATAGGTCACGATTGTTCCGGACTGGGATTTTCCGACGATCTGGCGCAGCACCTCGTCATGCATGTCATCCCAGTACCAGGATCGACGCAGCCTCCAACCGTCGATGATGTCACCGACCAGAAACAGATGCTGGCATCTGATCCTGCTCAGAAAGTCCGACAGAAAATCGCTGCGGCAACCACGAGTACCCAGATGCGTATCAGAGATGAAAACGCAACGATAATCGTGAAACGAAGACGGGGGATGGAGCGCGTTCATGCGAGGCGCATCCAATAGTATCGAATCGCGGCGGATAAAGTGAACCTTGAGTGACGAGCCGCCATTTCTCTTGGTAGGCGCGAATTAACTCAAACATCACCATATCGCCATTCAACCGAAGCACAGGGCGGTCAAGATTATGTTTTGCTCGACCACCCAGCAGACAGGTCGCCACGGATGTCTCCAACGAAGGGAGTCTCCCATTGAGGGTCATCTACAATCCGACCGCGGGGCGTCGGCGTTCGATCCTGCTGTGGCGGGTGCTGGATATTCTTGCGGCGAACGGCGTCAAGGTCGATCTAACCGAAACGGTCTGCGCCGGCCACGCCACCAACCTGGCGCGGGACGCCGCGTCACGAGGCACGCGCCTGGTGGTGGCCGCCGGCGGGGATGGCACCATCGCCGAGGTCGCGAATGGCCTGATCGGCTCGTCGGCTTGCCTCGGGGTGATCCCACTCGGCACCGCGAATGTCCTTGCGCATGAACTGGCCCTGCCGTTCGCGCCGCGCTCCGTCGCCGCCGCGCTGGCCTTCGGCCGAACCCGCGCCATCTGGCCAGGCATCGTCAGGCAGGAAAAGGCATCACGCCTGTTCGTCCAGATGGTGGGCGTCGGCTTCGACGCGCACGTCGTTCACACCCTCTCCCCCTCCCTCAAGCGCATGCTCGGCCGTGGCGCCTATGTGATCCAGACACTGACCCAACTGATGAAATGTGATTTCGATCCGATTTCAGTTCGTCTCGATGGCATCGAGACCCAGGCCGCCAGCGTGATCGTCAGCAAAGGCAGGCTTTATGGCGGGCAGTATCGCCTGACCGCTGATCGTGACCCCGGAGACGAAGGCTTCACGGTCGTGCTCTTTGACCACGGTGGACCGGCCATGACCCTGCTCTATGCCGCCGCGCTTCCGCTGAACCTGTTGGGACGAGCCCCGGGCGTGCGCCATCTTCGCGCGCGTCGCGTTGAGTTCATCGGCAACAGGCCAGCGCCCGTACAAGCCGACGGCGACAAGGCCGGCTGGCTGCCTCTGACGATTTCCAGCGCCCCTGGTCCCATTCAGGTCGTGGTCGGGTCATGACGCATGTCGATGTCATACGCGTGTTGCCGCGTCGTCAACCAACCGTAACGCAGTCCGACTAAGGCCCGATCGGTACTACCCAAAGGAGACCGATCATGTTCCGTACGGCATTGATGGCCGGCGTCGCCGCCAGCCTGCTCGCCTTCTCGCAGCCCGCGTCCGCGCAGCAGGAGTACCCCGCAACCCTGACCGGGCATGCCGTCCTGCCCGCCGGAAGCTTCCTGCCCGCGCCGGCCGATGCCCCCGCCGATCTCAAGACCTCCGGCAAGTACACCACGGCCAAGCGCGTCGATGCCCCCGGCTCGGTCATGGGCAAGTCCTACGAACGGGAAACCGGCGTGAAGCTCCCCTTCGAGGGACAGCCGCGGCAGGGACATTCGGGAATCAAGGTGATGCCCGATGGCACGTATTGGATCATCTCGGACAACGGTTTCGGGTCCAAGGCGAACTCACCCGACTCCATGCTGTATCTGAACCGCTATCGGGTCGACTGGACGTCCGGCAAGTGGGAGCCGTTGGAGACGATCTTCCTGCATGACCCCGATCGCCGGGTTCCGTTCCGGATCACGCACGAAGGCACCGACCGGCGCTACCTGACCGGCTCGGACTTCGACATCGAGGGCTTTCAGATTGTCGGCGACGCCATCTGGATCGGCGACGAATTCGGCCCCTATGTGCTGAAAACGGACCTGTCCGGGAAGGTCCTGGCCGTGTTCGACACCATGGCCGACGGCAAGCCGGTTCGCAGTCCGGAACATTGGCAGGTGCAATCACCGGCGGTGCCCGGCACCAGCTACACAAACGTCAACCTGCGCCGCTCGAAGGGCTTCGAGGGGTTCGCGGGATCGAAGGATGGCCGCTTCGTCTACGGTCTGCTCGAAGGTCCGCTGTGGGACGCGGAAAAGAAGGATTGGGAACGCGTCGACGGCAAGGAAGCCGCCCGTATCCTTGAATTCGATGTCGGGGCCGGCAAATGGACCGGACGGTTCTGGATGTATCCGTTCGAGGCCAATGGCTATGCGATCGGTGACTTCAACATGATCGACGCCACGACGGCCCTGGTGATCGAGCGCGACAACGGTGAAGGCACGGCTGACAAGGCTTGCGCACAGGGCGTGCGCGGGACCGACTGCTTCCCTGACCTCGCGAAATTCAAGCGTGTCTACAAGATCGAGATGAGCGATGCCCTGGCCGGCAAGCCGGTACGGAAGATCGGCTATATCGACCTGATGAAGATCAAGGACCCCAACGGCAAGGCTCGCAAGCCCCTGAACGACGGTGTCCTGACCTTCCCGTTCTTCACGATCGAGAATGTCGATGTGGTCGATGCCCGCCACATCATCGTTGGCAACGACAACAACCTGCCGTTCTCTAGCAGCCGCGACCCGAACAAGGCTGATGACAACGAACTGGTGGTGCTGGAAGTCGAGGCCCTGCTGAACGCGAAGTAGGACGGAAAGCGCCCGCCGCCGGCGGCACGGTCGACCAAATCGCTGGCCTTGAAGCGAGGCCATGGGGACGACCGTGCCGCACGGGTGCGGGCACGATGGCGGTCCGCCGACCGGCAGGCAACAAGAGTATGATCAGGCTGAGCGGAACGTAACAGCGTGTGTATCAGGCCACACAACAGAGAGCTGGAGCGGTTTGCCGTTTCCAGTCGGGGTAAAGCCGCTCTAGCCATTGGCTACCGGGCATGGGACACCCGGATTTCGCCCTCGCGCCCTCCTCGCCCAGTCTGAAGGCCCGCTTCGCCATGTCCCCACAACCGATCCCAGCCTCCCAGCATATCACCGTCGAATATGACGAGGCCGTTGCCATCCTGACCTTCAACCGCCCCCAGGTCCTCAACGCCTTCAACAACGAGCTGATGCACGAGACCCTGGCGGCCATGGCCGTCCTGGATGCCGATCCGGCGGTCCGCGCCATCGTCGTGCGCGGGGCGGGCCGAGCGTTTTCGGCCGGATTTGATTTGAAGGCCTCGGCGGATCGGGTGATGGCGGATGTGTCGGACTGGGAGCGGCAGATGCAGCTTCAGTTCGACTTCATCCTTCAGTTCTGGAACAGCCCGAAGCCGACGATCGCCGTCGCACATGGTTTCTGCCTCGCGGGCGCGTTCGAACTGATGCTGGCCTGCGACGTGACCGTGGCGGCCGAGGGCACGCGGTTCGGAGAGCCGGAAGTCCGATTTGGCACCGGCATCGTGGCGATGCTGCTGCCCTGGATCACCGGGCCGAAGCAAGCCAAGGAACTGCTGCTGACAGGCGACGACCGGATCGACGCGGCCGATGCCCTGCGCATGGGCATCGTCAATCACGTGGTGCCGGCGGACGCCGCCTTCGCGAAGGGCATGGCCATCGCCCAAACCATGTCCCGGGCCTCCGAACGCTCCGTCCGGATGACCAAGCGGGCGATCAACGCCCAGTATGAAGCGATGGGCCTGACCGGCGGGCTGCGCGCGGCGCTCGACATGGACGTCCTGCTGAATGCCGGATCGAGCCCCGAGAAGAAGGAATTCGCGCGCATCCGAAATGAGCAGGGGGTGAAGGCCGCCCTGGCCTGGCGCGACGCGCGGTTCAAGTAAGCCCCTGCCCCACGTCGTGCGGTCGCATTTCCGCTCCAGACACGCCATATAGTGACGGACATCGTCGGAACCAATCAATATGCCCCCCAAGCCGAACTACAACCACCAGCGTGCCGAACGCGACCGCGCCAAGAAAGCCTCGAAGGACGCGAAACTCCAGGAGCGGAAGGCCCAGGCCGCGCTACGCAAGGCTGGGGAAGCCAGCGGCGCGGATCAGCGCGAAGCTTCGGTCCAAGGTTCGGCGGAGCCCGCCTGATGGCGATGAAAAGCCGTTCGGCTACCAGCTTCGTCATGTTCGATGTCGTCTATGAGGACGGCTCGCGCAGTTCCAATCGCAAGGTTCTTGCCAGCGCCCTCGCCGGGTTGGACGGCGATGAACCCGCCCGCGGCATCGTCGAGGCGCAGGATCGGGACATCGCGGCGGCCTCCGGCCGTCCCAGAAGCGATGTCAAATCCATCTTCCGCTCCCCCCCGAAAGTGACCAACGAGGATGAGGGCAAGAAGCGGGGCAGCAAGCGGTAAGCGCGCTGCTGGACCTGCCGGGATCACGGTCAAAGCTCTCCGCGTGACTCGCCGGCGCCAAGGATCGGCGGGTCAGGGAGGCGAGCACCATGTTCGCCGCCGCATCAATCGCATCCGCTCCGATCCGCCGACCGAAGGCCCTTCCGTCTTGTTTGGACCCGACATGGCGGCGCGCGAGTCGGAATGGACCTATGTGCTGACCCCGTCCGACGTGGCCGAGATCGAGACCGCGCTGTCGTCCGTGCTGGCGCGGGGGCTTGATATCGCCGCCATCCGCAGGGCCGGTTTTTCGTTGCCGCGCCTGGACGCTGTGCTGGAGCGGCTGTATCGACCCTTCCCCGTCGATCGGCGTGGCGAGGTACCGAAAGGTAAGGCCCTGTTCTATGAGGCGCCGGTCTGCAACAAACACGACGGCAAGCTTTCGGCCCTGTATTCACGCCTGCATATCGGCTCAGCCCAGCGCTTCGCGAAGGCACGTCGGCTGTCGCACGAGGACCTGGAGGCGCTGGATATGCTGGCCGCTCTCGCGGCCGATCCGGCGCTGCCCTGGACATGACGTTCATGCCCGGGGATATCCGGTTCCTGCACAACCATACGATCCTGCATGCCCTATCGGGGTGTGAGGCTTGGCCGGAGCCGGAACGCAAGCGGCATCTGCCGCGCCTGTGGCTCTCGCCGCCAGATGCGAGACCACTGCCGCCGGTCTTCGCCGAATCCTGTGGGGCGCTGCCGATCGGAGACCGCGGTGGGATCATCTGTAAGGATACCACCTCGCACGTCCCCTTGACCCCCGCCTGACGCAGGGGCCGGGGCCGCGGACAGGATCAGTCCAGCTTGACGTTCGCATCCCGGATCAGCTTGCCGTTGCTGGCGAAATCCGCCTCGGTGAAGGCGGCGACCTCCTCGGGCGTCTGGATCGGGCAAATGACGCTGACTTCCCGCAGGCGGCGGATCATGTCGTCGGTCTTCGCGAGTTCAACGATCTTGCGGTTGAAGGTCGCAATGATCTCCTTCGGCACGCCGGCGGGCGCCTGGATGGAGTACCAGATCGGCACGTCGGAGTTCGGATAGCCAGCCTCGGTCAGCGTCGGGACGTCGGGGAACTCCGGGTTGCGCAGTTCATGGTTGATGCACAGCAGCTTCAGCTTGCCGGCCTTCACATGCGGAAGGACGTTGATCTCATTCATCATCTGCACGGTGCCGGCCAGCAGGTCGTTCATCGCGTCGGCGCTGCCGCGATAGGGCACGTGCAGGATGTCGGCACCGGTCTGCAGCTTGAACATCTCCAGCCGCAACTGGGCGGAGGTGCCCAGCCCCGACGATCCGTAAGCGAGCTTCCCGGGGTTCTTCTTCGCATACTCCACCACTTCCTTGATGGAGCTGGGTCCGATTTCCGGCCGGATCACAAAGCCGCAATGCAGGTCGCCGACGCGCCCGACCGGGGTCAGATCCTTCCTTGGATCGTAACCAACCTTCCGAAGCTGCGGCACCACGTTCATGATGGAGTTGGGGGAGAACAGGAACGTATAGCCATCCGGCGCGGAGCGGGTCACGGACTCGGCACCGATCGTGCCGGCGGCGCCGCCGCGGTTGTCGATCACGAAGGGATGGCCGAAAGCCTGCGTGAGCTTGTCCGCCCAGGGACGGGCCATGGTGTCGGACGCACCACCGGGGGCGTAGGGAACGACCAGCTTCACGGCCTTGTTGGGCCAGGCGCCCTGGGCACTTGCCGATCGTATTGCCGGAGCCGCGAGAGCCGCAGCCGAACCCAGTCCCAACAATACCCGCCGCCGTCCGATGCGGCTCTTGCCCGATGTCATCGTCAACTCCCTTGTCTGCTACCGCGACGTTGCATCGCCACGCCGGGGCAATGTGATGGCGTACTGGCGGGGATACAAGCGAGGCCCGCGTGGTGTCAGAGGAACAGGATCAAGGCAGCCGACTATTACTGTGCGCGGTTCTGTAGCTGTACATCGATCCGGAGGGGGGTGCCGGTCACTCCCACTCGATCGTCCCTGGCGGCTTCGACGTGATATCGTAGGTCACCCGATTGATCCCCCGCACCTCATTGACGATCCGGCCCGCGACACGGTTCAGGAACCCCATGTCGAACGGATAGACATCGGCGGTCATGCCGTCCGTGCTGGTCACGGCCCGCAGCGCGCAGGCGTAGTCATAGGTCCGGCCATCGCCCATCACGCCCACGGTGCGGACGGGCAGCAGCACGGCGAAGGCCTGCCAGATCGCGTCGTAAAGCCCGGCGGCGCGGATTTCCTCCAGGTAGATCGCATCGGCCTTGCGGAGGATATCCGCCCTCTCCCGCGTGATCGCGCCGGGGATGCGGATCGCCAGGCCAGGCCCGGGGAAGGGATGGCGGCCGACGATGATCTCGGGGATGCCCAGTTCGCGGCCGAGGACGCGGACCTCGTCCTTGAACAGCTCCCGTAGCGGCTCGACCAGCTTCATCCGCATCCGCTCGGGCAGGCCGCCCACGTTGTGGTGGGACTTGATGGTGACGGACGGACCGCCGGTGAAGCTCACGCTCTCGATCACATCCGGATACAGCGTGCCCTGCGCCAGGAAGTCGGCGCCACCGATCTTGTTGGCCTCTTCCTCGAACACCTCGACGAACAGGCGGCCGATCGTCTTGCGCTTGATCTCTGGGTCGGTCACGCCGTCCAGCGCACCCAAGAACAGGTCGGAGGCGTCGCGGTGGACCAGCTTGATGTTGAACCGGTCGCGGAAGGTGGCGACGACGTCATCGGCCTCCCCATGTCGCAGCAGGCCGTGGTCGACGAAGATGCAGGTCAGCTGGTCGCCGATCGCCTCATGGATCAGCACCGCGGCGACCGAGGAATCGACGCCGCCCGACAACCCACAGATCACCTTGGCATCGCCGACCTGGGCGCGGATGCGCGCGATCTCGGTCGCGCGGAATCCGCCCATGGTCCAGTTCCCGGTCAGTCCGGCGACCTTGTGGGTGAAGTTCCGCAGCAACTGCGCGCCGTGGGGCGTGTGGACGACCTCCGGGTGGAACATCAGGCCGTAGAACTTGCGGGCGTCGTCGGCGTAGACGGCAAACGGCGCGCCCTCACTGGAGGCAACCGGCTTGAAGCCAGGCGGCAGCTTGGTGACGCGGTCCCCGTGGCTCATCCACACCTGCTCGCGCCCGCCCTGCTGCCAGACGCCGTCCAACAAGGCGCAGTCGCCGGTGATGTCGATGAAGGCGCGTCCGAATTCGCGGTGGTCCGAGCCCTGGGTTTCCCCGCCCAACTGCGCCGCCATGACCATCTGGCCGTAGCAGATGCCCAGCACGGGCACGCCCTGTTCGAACACCATCTGCGGCGCGCGGGGCGACTCGCCTTCATGGACGCTCGCCGGGCCGCCGGAAAGGATGAACGCCTTGGGCCGGAACGCGAGGATGAGGGCAGGATCGACATTGAACGGCCAGATCTCGCAATAGACGCCGGATTCGCGCAGGCGGCGGGCGATGAGTTGCGTGACCTGGCTCCCGAAATCCAGGATCAGGACGCGTTCGTCGATATTGGCGGGATCAGGCAGGGAGTCGGACATGGGTGCTCCGCGGGCATGCGTGATCCGCCGGCTTGGACCATGGATTGGCCGGGACGCGCAAGGCAGCAGGCGGAGAAAGCGCGTCGGCCCCCGGCTTGGCGCCGGGGGAGACGCGTCAGAGACTTACCGCGTGGGGCGCGGCGGGTCCTGCGTGTAGTCGTAGAAGCCACGGCCCGCCTTGCGGCCGATCCATCCGGCTTCGACGTATTTGATCAGCAGCGGGCACGGGCGGTACTTGCTGTCGGACAGGCCCTCATACAGGACCTGCATGATCGACAGGCAGGTATCCAGGCCGATGAAGTCCGCCAGTTCCAGCGGGCCCATCGGGTGGTTCGCGCCCAGCCGCATCGAGGTATCGATCGCGGAAACCGAG
>CANJSR010000019.1 GCA_947476855.1 Acetobacteraceae bacterium | reverse complement strand
GAGGCCTTTCTGGAACTGCACCATATTGCGAGCCATCGGATTTCCTTCTCAGCCGGGAGCGTTCATGATTTGTACCATACAAAATCGGGCTGAGGAAGGTGCGTAATCAGGAAGGTTTTTGGCCCCGGCAATGAGCTGGAACGAAAGCTGCAACTGCGATTCCACCTGCGACAAATGCGACAGGGTGCGGGCCATATCGACATCCTCGATCCGGCTGATCTGCCCGGTCAGCGCGACGGCGGTCTGGCCAAGCTGGGTGCGCGTGGTGGCGAGTGACGCCTCGGTGTCGCCGAACACGCCCGCGTCGGCCGACATGGCATCGACCGCGCCGGTCAGGCTGGTGCGCGTGTTCTGCACCAGCGCGTTGAAGCCCGCGGTGTTGGCCTGGGTGCTGGACAGCGATCCGACCGTGGCCAATGCCCGCATCAGGTCGCGCATATGCGACCCGGTCGTGACCCCGCCCAGCGACTGCACCGCCCCGTTGGCCGAGGCGAGGATGCCGGTGCGGACCCGCTGGCCCGGCCCGACCTCCACCGTCGGGGCCGCGAGGGCCGAGGCCGGCTGCGACAGATAGGCCGAGAACGGGGAGGTCCCGCTGGCGTTGGAAGACGCGATGGCCAGCGTCGCATTGGCCGTCGCCGCCGCCCCGTTCGTCCCCAGGGCGGCCACGGCCGTCGCGATCTGGGTGTAGAAGCCGGATGAGGTGATCGCCTCGGCGTTCGGCACCGGCGGGTTGCCGCTGTCCTCTCCGGCAAAGACATAGGCGCCGGCCACCTGGCTGTTCAGCAGGTCGCCCACCTGCGCCAGCGCCGACCGCGCCTCGGCCGCGATCGCGTCCACGGCCTGCAGATTGATGCCGTTCAGGCTGTTCAACCGCGACAGCAGGTCGGCGGCGATCGTCTCGATCCCGCCCATGGCGGTGCGCGCGACGGTCATGCGCGTCTGCGCGGCATCGATGTTGGTCTGCCACTTTTCCAGCGACGCCAGGTTCGGGCGCAGGTCCAGCGACACGGACGCCCCGCCGCCGAGGCCGGCGAAATCCGCCGACACCTGCCCGGTCGCCGCCTGCGCGTTCAGCCGGTCCAGGCGCTGGCGCAGTTCGGCGCCCTGGCCGATCAGCGTGCCCAGCAGGCCCGCGCGGGTCGATGTCTGCGAACCCTCGATCATCGGGGTGGCCCTTTCCTCAGCGCAGCGTGTTCATCAGGTCGTCGACCAGGCCCTGGATCACCGTCAGCACCCGCGCCGTCGCGCCGTAGGCGGTCTGGAGCGTCAGCATCAGCGCCATCTCGGTATCGAGGTTGACCTTGCTCACATTCGTGTGCCGCTCCGACAGCCGGTCGCGCAGCGCGGTCTCCGTCGTTTCCCGCGCTTCCGTCTCGGTCGAGACATTGGCCTGCGCGACAACGACAACGCGGGCGAGGTC
Organism: Acetobacteraceae bacterium; assembly: GCA_947476855.1. The sequence goes on along the minus strand of CANJSR010000019.1, from coordinate 20,568 downwards.
ATCCAAGGTGGCGGGCGCCAGATACGGCGCGGTCAAGGTGCCGCCGGGGCCGAGGCCGGTGATCTTCGGCGCCGGATGGGCAACGCCGGGCTGGGCCTGGGCGCCGAAGGTATGGTCCAGCACGCGGCGGATCAGGGTGGTGAAGCCGGTTGGCCCCGTCGCGGGATTGGGCGTGAAGGCGCTGGCCCCGGCCGGGTCGTCGACCACGGCCGCGGTGCCGTCCCGCAGCAGCGACGGCTTCGCGATGACAGCCGCGCTCACCTGGATGGTCGAGGCAAAGCCGACATAGCCCGTCTGCACCGGCGGAACGCCCGCGACCTGCGTCACGGCGGCGGGCACCGCGCCATTGGGATCGGTGAACAGCTTCAGCCCCTGCGCGTCAAACCTTCTCGCCAGACCCGCCGCGAACTCATCAAGCTCGGCCTGGAAAGTGGGGATCGTGCGGTCGCGCAGCACCATGTCGGCGCCGATCCGCCCGCCCGTCATCTGCCGTGTCACGTCTTGGCCACGCAGGGTGATGCCGGCCAGCCCGCCGCCCGGATAGAAGGTCGCCGCATGCAGGTTGGCGGGGTCCAGGGTCAAGGCGCCTGCCGCGTCCCGCGTCGGCAAGGCCAGCCCGGCCTCGGTCACGACCAGCATGTCGCCGTTGTCGCGCACCAGGGCCTTCACGCCGACCAGGCCGGCCACGGTGTGCAGGGCCGCGTCGCGCTGGTTTTCCAGATCCGTCGTGCTCAGACCGCCCGACTTCAGCGCCACGATCCGCGCCGTCAGCGTGCCGATCGTGTCCAGGCCGGTGGTCAGTTCCTCCATCGCCACCACCGCGTCGTCATGCGCGGTCTGGCGCTGCGCCGTGTAGGTATCGCCCAGCGTGTTGATATGACCCACCAGATCGGTCGCGGCCGCCAGCACCTGGCTCTGCTGCGCCTGCTGGGCTGGATCGCTCAGCAATGCCGAGAAACCATCCCGCAGCACGCCCAGGCGGCTTGGAAGATCCTCCCCCTGCCCCGGCGTGCCGTGCGCCGCGTCGATCGATCGCAGCGCCGATCGCGTCACCGACAGGGCGGCAACCGTGCCATCCTGGCTGAACAGCGCTGCCTGCAACGCCGTGTCGATCTTGCGCACCGACGGGCCGGAGACGACCCCAAGCCCCTTGCCCGTCCGCCGTCAGGTTCTGCTGGGAGCCGACCTGACGGGCATAATCCGGCGTGTCGGCATTGGCGACGTTCTGCGCGATCAGCGCAAGTTGGCGGTCGATGTTCATCAGGCCGCCCGACGCGATGCGCATGGCTCCGTCGAGGTTCATGGATCATGATCCTTTCAGCGACGCGGCCGGGAACCGGTGGTTACCGCTTCATGTCGATGGTCTGTTGCAACATGTCATCCGCCGTGGTGACCACGCGGGTATTCGCCGAATAGGCACGCTGGGCGACGATCAGCTTGGAGAACTCGGCCGCGATATCGACGTTCGATCCCTCGACCGAACTGGTGATCAGCGTCCCCGCCCCGTTCGTCCCGGCCTGGGTCGCCAGCGGCGTGCCGGATTCCAGCGTGGCGGTGAAGGCCTGCCCGTTCTGGCGCTGCAAGGCATCGGGGTTGTTGAACGTGACCAGAGGCACCTGGGCGATCTTGCGGATCTGGCCGTTGTCGTAGTTGACGACGACGTTGCCGTTCTGCTGCATCGATACGCCCGAGAAACTGCCCGGCGGCACCCCGTTCTGCGTCAGGCCGCGCAGGTTGTAGGTGGAACCGGCGAACTGCGTCACGCCGCCGGTCTGGCCGAAATTGCCCAGGTTCAGGTCGATCGTCTGCGACACCGTGCCGAACACGGCGGTGAAGGACAGGATCGCCGCCGTATTCTCATCATAGGGGGTCGTCACGACCGTCCCGGTCGCATCGCCCAGCAGGCCGATCGTGCCCTCCGACACCGGCGATCCGCTGGCCGCGCCGAAGGTCACCGTGGCGGACCCCAGATCGGTGGTCGCCGCATCGGCGGCCGAGATCGAAACCGTCCAGGTATCCCCCGCCGTCTTCACCCACTCCAGGGCCACGGAATGGACGGTGCCGAGGGAATCATAGACGTCGATGTTCGATGTCAGGGGGGAATCGGTCGTCGCCGTGTCCTCGGCCGGCGTGGCCGGCAGGTTGGCCGACAGCACCACGGCCGAGGTGGCGACCGGGTTGAACACGGTCTGCGCCACCTGGATCGGTTGCAGGCTGTTCTGATTGGGCTCGCTCGTGCCGCTCTCGATCGGCCAGCCGTTCAGGAACAACCCCGCGCTATTGATCATGAACCCCGCCTTGTTCAGCTGAAAGTCCCCCGCTCGGCTGTAGAACAACTGCGGATTGAAGGTCGGGATGTTGTTCAGTTCGCCCATCTGCTGCGACACCGAAAAGAACCCCTGCCCCGCGATCGCCAGGCCCAGCGGGTTGTCGGTCTGTGTGATCGTGCCCTGCACGCTGTTCACGTAGTCAGGCCGAGCGACGACGGCCCCAGGCTCGTTTGTCGTGAGGCTGGAGGTCGTGAGCAGGGAGATGAAGCTGGTATCGACTCGTTTGAAACCAGCCGTCTGGCTGTTGGCGACGTTGTCGCTGATATTGCCGAAGGCATGCGATTGCGCGCCGAGGCCGCTGATCGCGCTGTTCATTGCTCCCAACAAGGACATCGTCGAATTCCCTCTGTCATCCGGCGCGGCGGGCGCCCCGCGGAACGGTTCGCAGGAAGCGTGCCAGAGGCGGATTGTCCCGTGATTGCGAGGACTTGCGGGGGCGGGAGCCGGTTGCGCGGGCGGGCGGTGGGCAGGTTCGCCCCGGCAGGAACTGCCGGGTGCGACGCGCCGTGCCGGGTCGGGCGTCGGGTCGATAGGGCGGGTGTGGCGCCGGGCGATGGGAAATCGGCCGACAGGACCTGCGCTTTCGCCCCCCGCCCGGCTTTGGCCCGGCCCTTGCTGTGGTGGCGGGGCGTGCCGGCATTCCGATCCCGGCCGCCGCGGCAAGGCTCCGGCCCGCCGCGCCCCCCATTGTCGTCGCGGGAGTTCGCGGGATGCAGGATCTGTCAGTCACGACCGCGCCGTTTCCACCGATCACCCTGCCGCCGCGCCTGGGCGGCGGGGGCGATTTCGCCAGCCGCCTGCTGCTGGCCGCGACCGCCCTGACCGCGACGCCTGGCGAGGCCTCCCCGCTGGCCGCCCTGCCGCCCCCGTCCGGCATGGCGGCCGCCGAACCGATGCCGGGTGGGATGAGCTGGGATGGCGCGGAGCCACCGCCCCCGCCGCCGGCCGGCGGGATCGTGATGGACGGGCCCATGCCCCCCGTGCCGCTGGAACCCCCCGCGCCGCCAACGACCGCGATGCCCGAGGGACCGCCCATCGATGCCGCCCCGGCCCACGATCGCGAGGATGACGGCGGTGATGCCCCCCCGGCCGAGTGTGGCGGCGGCGTGCCCGTGCCGGATTTCGTCCCCGCGGTGGTGATGGAAGCCCCTCCGGCGATGCCCGCCCCCGCCTCGGTCCTGCCCGCGCCTCCGACGGAAACCGCCATCGATGCGGCGCCCCGGTCCGGCGCCCGCGACACCCGACCGGCCGATGCGGTGGATCGGCCCGCGCCCGACGCGGCCCCGCGGGCAGCCGACCCGTCCCCCTTGCCCATCGCCGTCCAGCCGCAACCGGCCGCCATGCTGGCCGAGGCCTTCCAGCCCGCCCCGGAGCGAGCCGAACCACGGCAGGCCCCCCCCGCGCCGCCGGCCGGCCAACAGGCCCCGCAAGGCGTCGGTCCCACCCCCACGCTCGCCGGACCCGCCGCCGTGGTCCCGGACCGCGGCACCCAGCCCCGAGAGGTCCAGCCCCGGACCGTCGCCCTGCCCAATGCCGAGACAACCGCGATGATCCTGGGGCAGGAGACCGAACGGCCCCAGGCCGCCGATCCCGCCGGCTCCCGCCCGCCCGTGACCCAGGCCAGCACGCCGAACCCGATGGCCGGCGGGCGGGATGGCTCATTCCAGGGCGACGGCCGGAACGCCGCGCCGCCCTTGCCCGAGACCGCGTCGCGGCCCGACGCACCCGCCACCGGACCGGACTCCCATGCCGCCCCGGCACCCGCTCACGCCGCGCCCGTTGTTCCCTCGCCCACCCATGACCCCGCGCCGCCCTCGGCCACCGACCTGACGGCCACGGCCATGGACATCCCGATCGCCGACGCACCGGCGGCCGGGGGGGAGACATCCCAGGCCGGCACCGCGCCAGCCCAGGCGGCCCCCGCCGCCGCCCCGGCCCCCGAACCGACGCAATCTCCGGATGCCCCCGCCCCCGCGCGCCTGGCCGAACAGATCGTCCCCGCGATCATCCGCCTGGACAGCGACCCGGCCGGCACCCAAAGACTGACCATCCGGCTTGATCCGGTCGAGCTGGGGCAACTGGAAATCCGTATCGAACGGAGCGACGACGCCACCCGGGTCAATGTCCTGGTCGAACGGCCGGAGACCCTGGAACTGCTGCGGCGCGACCAGCCGGCGCTGGAACGGGCGCTCGACCAGGCGGGGATGCCCGCCGACCAGCGCGATGTCGTGCTCCAGCTCGCCCCCGCCGATCCGCGTCCCATGCCCGACGCGCGCCCCGCGCCGTTTGATCCCGCGTCCCAGATGGCCGGCCAGGGTGGCCAGACCCAGGGCGGCCAGACCCCAACCGGCGATGACCCCGGCCGCACGCCCCGGCACGCCGGCGATGGACAGCCAAGGGGCCACGCCTCCGGTCGCGGCGCGACGGGCGACGAAACCGACACAAACCCTGGCCGGCGCGCGCCCGACTGGCGGCGCACCGGCCTCGACATCACCGCCTGACAGGAGACGCATCATGGCTCTCGCAGCGGCCGCCGCGGCGGCATCTTCCCCCACCACCGCCAAATCCGGAGCAGCCGCCGTCGGCTCCACCGCGCTCGGCTCCCTCTCATCGAACTTCAACGGGTTCCTGAAGCTGCTGATGACGCAGTTGCAGAACCAGGACCCGACCAGCCCGATGGACACCAATGAGTTCACCCGCGAACTGGTGCAGTTTTCCAGCGTCGAGCAGCAGATCGCGACCAACACCAGCCTGACGCGGCTGATCGAGCTGACCCAGGCGGGCGAGGTCATGCAGTCCTCCGCCATGATCGGCCGGCGGGTCGCGGTGGAAAGCGAGGAGATGCCGTTGCAGGCCGGCAAGGGCATGCTGCGCTTCAGCGTCGATGCCGAACAGCCGGTGCGGGTCGCGGTGCTGAACGGCCAGGGCGCGACGATCGCGGAAAAGACCGTCACGGCCCAGCGCGGCGCGAATGACTGGGTCTGGGACGGCAAGGACGGCAACGGGCGGACGATGCCGGACGGGTCCTACCGCGTGGCGGTGCATGCCATCGGCGCGAGCGGCACCCCCAAGGCCCTGCCCTACCAGGTGGTCGGCACGGCCTCGGGCGTGACGACCGAGACGGCGGGCGTGCGCCTGCAGCTTGGCACCTTGGCCGTGCCGTTCAGCGCGGTCCGCTCGGTCACCCAATAGTACAACCGTTGGCGTTCAGTAAGGAGACAGCGCGCGACCCACGTGATCGGGCATGTTCTTTCCGCGCGCGCCGTGGCATGACGGGGCAACGGAGGGACCATGTATTGATGATCCGGACGACACGGCGGGCCTGGCTGACGGGGGCCGCCTCGACCCTTGCATTGCCCGCGATCGTGACCCGCGCGCGCGCCGCCGACTTCGCATGGCGGCTGGGCCATACCGCGCCCGCGTCCTTCCCCCTGCATATCCGCCTGACGGAGGCGGCGGCCGAGGTCGAGGAGAAAAGCGGCGGCCGCATGAGCATCACGGTCACCGGCGACAGCGGGCTGGGCAGCGGCGTCGGCCAGTTGGCCCAGGTGCGGAACGGCACGCTGGAGATGACGCCCACCCCGGGACAGATTCTCTACACGGTGCAGGCCATGTCGGCCCTGCCGATGACCGGCTTCGCCTGGACCGGGCGGGAGGCATTGTGGAAGGCGATCGACGGCGACCTCGGCCGGGTGATCCGCGAACTGCAACTGCAACGCGCCAACCTGATCACGCTGAACACGGTCTGGGATTTCGGCTTCCGCATCGTCACGACGGGTGAAAAGCCGGTGCGCGTCGCCGCCGACCTGAACGGGCTGCGCGTGCGCACGCCGGTCGAGCCCGAGTTCGTCGCCCTGTTCCAGGCGCTGAAGGCCAACCCCATCGCGATGCCGCTGAACGAGACGTTCCGCGCTCTGACCCAGGGCCAGGTCGACGGGCAGGAAGGGCTGCTCGCCCTGGTCCTTGCCGCGGGGTTCCAGGCGGCGCAGCGCTATTGCGCGATGACCAACCATGTCTGGGACGGGCAATGGATCTGCGTCGGCATGAATGCCTGGCGCCGCCTGCCGGATGGGCTGAAGACCATCGTCAGCGACGCCTTCAACGCCGCCGGGCTGCGCCAGCGCGCCGATCACATCGCCGGCGACACCGCCGCGCGGGAAGCCCTCACCCAGAGCGGCATGGTGTTCAACACGGTCGATCCCGCCAGCTTCCGGGCCGTGCTGCGGGAGACCGGGTATTACCGCGAGCTCAAGCGCCGCTTCGGCGATCGCTACTGGGATGTGCTGGAACAATATTCCGGCCGGCTGACCTGACCGGGCCCTGACCTGACCGGGGGGCTGGTCTGCCTTCAGGTCGGCCGTAAACGACGAGCACGGCCTGGCCCTAGCGCCGGCCGAACAGTTTCTCGATCTCGGCCTTCGACAGTTTCAGGAAGGTCGGCCGCCCATGGCTGCAGGTCGCGGCGCGGGGATTCGCTTCCATCTGGCGCAGCAGCGCATCCATCTCGGCCTGCGCCAGGCGTCGTCCGGCGCGGATGCTGCCATGGCAGGCCAGTCGCGCGATCACCGCGTCGAGCCGGGTTTCGAGCGACGCCGTCTCCCCCATCTCCGCCAGTTCTTCGGCGAGGTCGCGCAGCAGCGGCCCGGGTTCGGGCGTGCCGAGGGCCGCCGGCATGGCGCGCACCAGGATCGCGCCCGGTCCGAAGGCCTCGATCTCCAGGCCCAGGCGATGCAGGTCCGCCGCCCGCTCGGTCAGGCGGATGGCGTCGGCCGGGGGCAGGTCGACGACGGCGGGCAGCAGCAAGGGCTGGGCGCGGACCCCGCCCGTCAGCATCTGCTCGCGGATGGCTTCATGCGTCAGGCGTTCATGCGCGGCGTGCTGGTCGACCAGGACCAGGGAGCCGTCGCCGGCCACGGCCAGGATATAGGTATCCAGCACCTGGGCGATCGCGGCCCCCAACGGATGGGCGGCATCGGGCACCGGCGTGGGCAGCACGCGGGCGGCGGGCGCGGCCCCGAAGGACAGTTGCGAGTCGGCCACACCCTGGGGATAGGACCCGGGCTGGGGATAGGGATAAGGCGGGGCGGGCGCGCCGGCGGGAAACCCCGGCAGCGGCAAGGCCCGAATGCCCCCCGATGCCGGCCGCGACCAGGCGAGCCGCAGGGATGGGCGGTGCTCGGGCAGGCGCGGCGCGGCTTCGTCGCCGGCCTCGCCCCGGCTCTCTCCCCGGCTCTCTCCCCCTTGGCCGGCCAAGGCGCGCTGGATGCCGCCGATCACCAGCGACCGCACGGCGTTGGCGTCGCGGAACCGGACCTCGGTCTTGGCGGGGTGGACGTTGACGTCCAGTTCCTCCGGCGGGATGTCGAGGAACAGGGCCACGACCGGATAGCGCCCATGCGCGATCACGTCGCGATAGGCCACGCGCACCGCGGTCTTCAGCGTCGGATCGGCGACCGGGCGGCCATTCACCACCAGGAACTGCGCCGCCGTGGTGGCCCGCGTCACGGCCGGAGAACAGGCGAGGCCGGCCATCGCCAGCGCGCCGCGTTCATGCCGCACCGGCATCATCGCGGCGGCGGCCTCGGGGCCCAGCAGGGAGGCGATGCGGGTCACCCGGTCCTGCGACGGCAGGTCGAAGACCACGCGGCTTTCCGATTCCAGCCGAAACGCCACGCCGGGGGCCGAGAGCGCGAGGCGCTGCACCGCGGCCTCGGCGTGTTCCGCCTCGGTGCGCGGCTGCTTGAGGAATTTCCGGCGCGCGGGCGTGGCGAAGAACAGGTCGCGGACCACGACGCGGGTGCCGGGCGGGCCGGCGGCGGGGGTCACCGGCTCGACCCGCCCGCCTTCCACCCTGATCTGGCACGCATGGTCGGCGTCATGCGGGCGGGAGGTGATTTCCAGGCGGGCGGCGGCGCCGATCGACGGAAGAGCCTCCCCGCGGAAGCCTAGGGTGGCGATGCGGACCAGCGTTTCATCGGTCAGCTTGGAGGTCGCGTGGCGCTGGACGGCGAGCATGAGGTCGTCCGGGTCCATGCCCATGCCGTCGTCGGTGACCTCGATCCGGTCGATGCCGCCGCCGGCCAGGGTGACGTTGATCCGGGTCGCGCCGGCGTCCAGGGCGTTTTCCACCAGTTCCTTCACCGCGGCGGCCGGGCGCTCGATGACCTCCCCGGCGGCGATGCGGTTGACGGTCGTCTCGGACAGCAGGCGGATTCGGGCCATCAGGGTTCGCGACGCAGGGCGCGGAAGCGGGCGATCAGGGCGTTGGTGGAGGCGTCATGCGCCCCGGGCGTCGAACCGGGCGTCAGTTCGGGCAGGATGCCGCCGGCCAGTTGCTTGCCCAGTTCCACGCCCCATTGGTCGAAGCTGTCGATGCCCCAGAGGCAGCCTTGCACCGCGACCTTGTGTTCATACAGCGCGATCAGCCGGCCCAGGCTGAAGGCGTCCAGACGCTCGAACAGGATGGTGTTGGAGGGACGTTCGCCGGGGGCCACGCGGTGCGGGGCGATCAGGTCGATCTCGGCCTGCGGGATGCCCTTGGCGGCCATTTCTGCCCGGATATCGGCTTCCTTGCGGCCGACCAGCAGCGCCTCGGCCTGGGCGAAGGCATTGGCGGCCAGCGCCCGGTGCGTGTCGGGGCGGTCATGGTCGGGGTTGGCGGCCAGGATGAAGTCGCAGGGCACCGGGCGGGTGCCCTGGTGCACAAGCTGCATGTAGGAATGCTGGGCGTTGGTCCCGGGTTCGCCGAAGACGATCGGACAGGTGTCCCAGCCGGTCGGTTCGCCCGTCACGGTGATGCGCTTGCCGTTCGATTCCATTTCCAACTGCTGGAGGAAGGCCGGGAAGCGCTTCAGCCGGTCGTCATAGGCCAGCACGCAATGGGTGGCGTGGCCGAGGGCGTTGACGTTCCAGATGCCGGTCAAGGCAAGCAGGACCGGCAGGTTCTGCCGCAAGGGCGCGTCGCGGAAATGGCAATCCATTGCCCAGGCACCGTCGAGCAGGGCCTGGAACCGCTCCCACCCCGCGGCGAGGGCGATCGACAGGCCGATGGGGGACCACAGGGAATAGCGCCCGCCCACCCAGTCGCGGAAGCCGAAGACGTGGTCGGGCGCGATGCCGAAGGCGGCGACGGCCTTGAGGTTGGTGGACAGGGCCGCGAAATGCTGGCCGATCGCGGCTTCCCCCAGCGCGCCGGCCACCCAGGCCCGGGCGGCGGCGGCGTTCATCATGGTTTCCTGGGTCGTGAAGGTCTTCGACGCCACCAGGACCAGGGTGCGCGCGGGATCGAGGCCCTTCACCGTCTCGGCGAAGGCATGGCCATCGACATTGGATAGGAACCGGGCCTCGAGATGGGCGTCGGTCCGGCCAAGGGTCAGGGCCTGGGCCGCCATCAACGGGCCGAGGTCGGAGCCGCCGATCCCGATGTTCACCACATGGGTGAAGGCCTGGCCGGTCGCGCCGCGCTTGGTGCCGCCATGGATCGCGGTCACGAAATCACGCATCTTCGCCCGTTCCGCGCGGGCGAGGTCGGCGGCCTGGTCATCCCCGCCGGGCAGCGAGGCCCGCAGGGACACGCCGTCCGGCGCGCGCAGGGCCATGTGCATGGCGGCGCGGTGTTCGGTCAGGTTGACGGCGTCTCCCGCGAACAGACGGCGGCGGAAACCGTCCAGGTCGGCGGCCTGGGCCAAAGCGAGCAGCCCGTCCAGCGCGGCGTCGTCGATCGCGTTCTTGGAGAAATCCAGCGTCAAATCACCAAGTCCGGCCGAGAACCGCTCGGCGCGCGCCGGATCGGCGGCGAACAGCGGCGTGATGGCGCGTCCGCCGGGCCTGGCGGCCAGGGCTGCAAGATGGGCAAAGGCCGCGGAGCGAGTCGAGGGCTGGGTCATGGCTGGGAGTATAGAACAGCGAACCCGGGCGGCGATACGTTGGGATTACCCGGGCGGGGGCCCGGGGGGTGCCCAGGGGGACTGCGCGGGGGGATGCCCAGAGGGATGCCCAGGGGAATGCGCGAGGAGGGGGCGCCGGGGGAGGGCGCCGGGGGCCTCCCCTCGAAGGGAGGCCTAGCCAAACCCGCGCGCCATCCCGCCAACACACCATCGCCCGCCGGTACGCACCGCCGGAGCCGCCACCATCCATGAAAATCTGTGTTCATCTGTGTTCATCCGTGTTTCGCGCGACAGATCCCGGCAGCACGGGCGATTGCCGGGGGCGCACCTCCTACCCCCGACACCAGCTGGGCAATCGGCACCGCGTGAGACACGGATGAACACAGATGAACACGGATTTTCACGGGGCCTGGCGGCGGCGGACCGGGTCTCTCGCCGCGCCGGCGCCGGCCCGTTCCGTCTTCCAGATTGCGGGCGCGCGGAACGGCCATTATGACCGTGCCCTCCGTAGCGCACCCCGTGCGGACCGGAGCGGTTGTCGGCGTGAAAGGCACAGGCATGTCATACATCATCCAAGGCTCCACCGGCCCCTGGGAAATCGTCGTCGGCCTCGAAGTGCATGCCCAGGTCGTCAGCAACGCCAAGCTGTTCTCCGGCGCCGCCACCGCCTTCGGGGCCGAACCGAACACGCAGGTGAGCTTCGTTGACGCGGCTTTCCCCGGCATGCTGCCCGTCATCAACCGCGAATGCGTGCGCCAGGCCGTCCGCACCGGCCTCGGCCTGAATGCCCAGATCAACAAGGTCAGCCGCTTCGACCGGAAGAACTATTTCTACGCCGACCTCCCGTCCGGCTATCAGATCAGCCAGTACGAGCATCCGATCGTCGGCACCGGCCAGATCGAGATCGAACTCGCCGACGGTTCCGTCCGCCATATCGGCGTCACCCGCCTGCATCTGGAACAGGATGCCGGCAAGTCGCTGCACGACCAGCACCCGACCAAATCCTATATCGACCTCAACCGCGCCGGCGTCGCGCTGATGGAGATCGTGTCGGAACCTGATATCCGATCGCCTGAGGAAGCCGGCGCCTATGTCCGGAAATTGCGTTCGATCCTGCGTTATCTGGGCACCTGCGACGGCAACATGGAAGAAGGGTCCATGCGCGCCGACGTGAACGTCTCGGTCCGCAAGCATGGCGAACCGTACCGGACCCGCTGCGAGATCAAGAACGTCAACTCGGTCCGCTTCGTGATGCAGGCGGTGGAAGCCGAGGCCGCGCGTCAGGTCGAGGTGTGGGAGTCGGGCGGCACGGTGAACCAGGAAACCCGCCTGTTCGACAGCGCCCGCGGCGTGACCCGCCCGATGCGGTCGAAAGAAGACGCGCACGACTACCGTTACTTCCCCGACCCCGACCTGCTGCCTCTGGTGCTGGATGAAGACTGGATCGAGGACCTGCGCCGCGACCTGCCTGAACTACCCGACGCCAAGAAGGCCCGCTTCATGGGCGCATTCGGCCTGACCGCCTATGACGCCGCCGTGCTGACCGCGGAGAAGGAAACCGCAGCCTTCTACGAAACCGTCGCCGGCGGGCGGGATGCCAAGATCGCCGCCAACTGGGTGATGGGCGATTTCTTCGCCGCCATGAACAAGACCGGCCGCACCATCGCCGATCCGCCGGTCAGCGCCGACAGCCTCGGCAAGCTGCTGGACCTGATGGCCGACAACACGATCAACGGCCGCATCGCCAAGGACGTGTTCGAGGCGATGGTCGAAACCGGCAAGGACCCCGCGGCGATCGTCGATGAGAAAGGCCTGCGCCAGGTCACCGATACCAGCGCGATCGATGAAGCGGTGGCGAAGATCGTCGCCGCCAATCCGGACAAGGTCGCCGAGTTCAAGTCCGGCAAGGACAAGCTGTTCGGCTTCTTCGTGGGCCAGACCATGAAGGCCATGGCCGGCAAGGGAAACCCGGCCTTGATCAACGAAGCCCTGAAGCGCGCCCTCTCCTAGCCCCCGTCTTTCCCCTTGCGCGCATCCTGGGTTCGGCTTGACACTGGTGGGATGCGAAGCTGGTTGCTTGTCCTCGCCCTGCTGGTTCCCCTCGCCGCACAGGCCCAGACGCCGGCCGAGAAGAAGGCCGCGATCGGGCAGATGCTGGATGCCCTCAAATCCGCGCCGAATGAGGAGATGGCGGGCGCGATCGAATCCCGCCTGCGCCGCCTTCAGGTCGACGCCAGCACCCCTGCCGTGACTCTGCTGATGGGACGCGGGCTGCGCGATCTCGCCTCCCGCCAGTACGACGACGCGATCGAGGTGTTCACCGACGCCATCACCCTCGACCCCACCCATGCCGAGGCCTGGCACCAGCGCGGCGTGGCGAAGTACCGCGCGGGCGACACGATCGGCGCGGTGCGCGACCTTGATGAGGCGCTGCGCCGCGAACCCCGCTCCTTCGCCGTGTTCCGCACCTTGGCCGAGATCGCGTCTGGCCGGGACGACTGGACCTCCGCCCTTGCCGCCTGGGAGAAACTGCTGGAAATCGCGCCGAAGCTGCCGGGGGCCGAGGAGCGGCTGAAGGACCTCAAGCGCAAGGCCCTGGGCCAGGACGCCTAGAGCCGCCTTCAGGCTGACCGTAAACGGTCAGCGCGCTCTAGGCCCTTGTTTGATCGCATGATTGACGCGCTGTTACGACTCCGCTCAGCGCGATCATGCGCTAGCGATCCGTCAACCGCAGCTCGATCCGCCGGTCGCGGGCCAGGGAGTCGGGGGAGTCGCCCTGAGCCAAAGGCTGGAATTCCCCGAACGCCGTCGCGGCCAGCCGTTCGGCCGGCACGCCGAGGGAGATCAGGAACTTCACCACGTTGATCGCGCGGGCCGCCGACAATTCCCAGTTCGACCCGAACTGCCCGCCCCGCACCGGGGTCCGGTCGGTATGCCCGTCGACCCGCAGCACCCAGGAGACCTCCCGCGGGATTTCCGCCGCGATCTGCTTGATGGTGATGGCGAGCGTGGTCATCTGGCCGATCCCGGCTGGCGTCATCTCGGCGCTGCCCACGGGGAACAGCACCTCGCTCTGAAACACGAACCGGTCACCCACGACCTGGATGCCGGTGCGGCTTTCCAGCAGGGTCCGCAGCCGGCCGAAGAACTCGCTCCGGTATTGCTGCAACTGTTCGATCCGCGATGCCAACGCCGCGTTCAGGCGCCGATCGAGATCGGTGACCTCGGCCTGCTTGGTCTGCACATCGCGCTGGGACAGATCGAGCGCGGCGGCGATCCGGGCCATTTCCGCCCGCTGCGTCTCCAGCTCCCGCCGCAAGGCGGCGATTTCGGCGCGGGCCTGGAGGACGGTGTCGGCCTCCCGCGTCAGGGCGGTCTCGGCCGTCTTGCGTCCCTCGGCCTCGGTGGCGAGCCTGGCATCAGCCTCCTGGATCTGCCGGCGCAGCGCGTCCCTCAGGTCGGCCAGGGCCTTGGCCTGGCGGGCCAGTTCCGCGAGTTCGGACAGCTTCGCCTCGATCGTCGCCTTGTCGGCGCGGACAGTGCGGTCGAGTGCCGCGATCTGGCGATCCATCTCGGCAAGGCGGGCGCGGGCTGCTTCCTCGGCCTGGATCGCGGCGGCGGCGCGGGCGAGCGCGGCGGCCTGATCGGCGCGGGCCTTGTCGCGTTCGCGTAGCGCCGCCTCCGCCTCGGTCCGGGCCGTGGCCAGACCGGCCAGGGCAGCGGCTTTCTCCTGGTCGGCCTGCGTGGCGGCGGCCACCGCGGCTGCCTGGTCGGCGCGCGCCCGGTCCCGCTCCCCGATCGCCGCCTCCGCCGTCCGTTCGGCCGTCCGGCTGGCGCTCTCGGCCGTCTGGCTCGCTTGCCGAGCGGAATCGGCGTCTCGCAGCGCCTGCTGCATCCGCCGTTCCGCCTCCAACCGCGCATCCCGCGCCGCGTCGCGATCCTTGGTTGCCTGTTCGGCGCGCTCCATCGCCTGGGCCAGGGTCAGCCGCATCCGGTCATTCGCGAGCGACGCCGCCTCCAGCGCCAGCCCGGCATCGGCCGATTGCAGCGTCAGGCGGTCCCGATCGGCGGTCAACTGGCTCGTGAGGTTCCGCAAATCCTCCAACTGCCGGTTCAGGGAACGCCGAGCGGTATCGGCCTGGGCGAACTGGCGTTCCAGGTCGGCGGCGGTGTTGGTCAGGTCGGTGGCGCGCCCACGCTCCCGCGCCAGGGAGGCCCGCATATCGGAGAGTTCCTTCCGCATCTCCTCCAGCGCCTGGTTGCGGCCGGAGAGCGTGGCGGACAGGAAGGCTTGCGCCAGGACAAAGACCAGCAGGACGAAGATGATGACCATGAGCAGCGTCGACAGGGCGTCGACGTACCCCGGCCATGCGTCCAGCCCGTTATCGCCGTTGCGCCTGCGACGCGCGGCCATCCGCTATCTCGGGTCCTCGGCCAATGCGGCGACGGTGCGGGTCAGCAGCCGCAGGTCGTTGCGAAGATCGGCGGTGGCCTGCTGGCGCCCCTGCTCGGATTCCGCGATCAGCCGCAGGATCCCCGTCTCGATGTTCCGCAGATAGGCGCGCGCGACATCATCGCCGGCCTGCATGTCGGTCAGGCGTTGCAGCGCGGGGGCCAAAGACGACTGGGTTTCCGCGATCCGCAGCATCAGTTGCTGGTTGGTCCGCATCGTGTCGGTCAGGGCGCTCACACGCTCATTCAACGAAAGAATCGCCTGGTTGGCCTGATTACGGCTGTCCTCCCCGCGCGCGAGGATGCGTTGCAGCCCTTCCAGGTTCTCGGCCGTCTGTTCCAGCAGCGCCTGGACATAGACCGGGACGCTCCCCTCCCCTTCGGACAATACGCCGGATGATAGCCGGGTCAGGCCGGCGAGCCATTCCTCCAGCTCATTGAAAAACCGGTTCTGCGCCTGCCCCGCGGTCAGATCGAGGAAGCCCAGCACCAGCGCGCCGGCCAACCCGAACATCGAGGCGGAGAAGGCCGTGCCCATCCCCGCCAGCGGCTTCGCGAGGCCGGATTTCAACTGCTCGAACAGCAGGTCCAGGTTGCCCGATCCGGTCGACATGCCGCCGATGACGTCGGACACGGAACTGACGGTCTTCAGTAGCCCCCAGAACGTGCCCAGCAGACCCAGGAAGATCAGCAGCCCGGTCATGTAGCGTGACAATTCGCGGCTTTCGTCGAGGCGGGAGGACAGCCCGTCCAGCAAAGTCCGCATCGCACCGGCCGAGAGGGTGAAGCGGATATGCTCCGGCCGGCCCTGCGCGTCGCGGGAGCCGAGCATGCTGGCCATCGGGGCGAGCAGCCGGGGTGAGGGCAGCACGGTCAGCCGGTCCTGCCGGTTCTGATAGGATTCCAGCCACGCGACCTCGGGCCGCAGGACCAGCACCTGCCGCAGGTTCCAGGCCACGCCCAGCAGCAGGATCGCGAGGATCAGCCCGTTCAGCAGCGGGCTGCCCTGGAAGGCCTGCATGAGCGTCGGCGACAACAGCGCGCCGACGATCGCGACGACCACCAGGAACGCCGTCATCCTGATCAGGTAGACGGCGGGGTTGGTCATCGCGTCGCCGCGGCGTTGGCGCCAAGCAGACTGAGGTCGACCCGGTCCGGCGGCCCGCCTCCGGTCTGCGATCCCAGGGCTCGGACATAGATGCGGGTGGAGGCCACGCCCTCGGCCACCAGGGCCGACCGCACCGCCAGCGCGCGAGACAAGGACAGGCGGCGGGCGACCGAGGGATCGTCGGTCTTGCCGGCCGCATAGGCGAGCACGTTGAAGCTGACCGAGTCGGCGGCGGGCGCGGTGGCGGCGAAGCTCTTGATCGCGGCCAGGCTGGACGGGCTGAGATCGGTGGTCGTCGCGTCAAATAGCACCTGGATGCCAGCCTGCACCGGTTCGGCCCGGGTTGTGGCGGTGTCGGACACCGGCGGCGGCGGGGGGGCGCTGCTGGCGACGGGCGGTGGCGGGACCGGTTGGATATCGGCCGCGGGCGGCGTCACGATCGGCAGCGGCGTCTGCTGTTCGGCGGTCGCGGCCGGCTTCGGAGCGGCCTGGGAAGGGGAGGCCTGAGCGGGGGAGGCCTGCGTGGGGGAAGCTGGGGTTTCGGCCGGAGGGGGGGTCTGCGTCGCGACCCGGGGCTTCGGCGGGGCCGGCGGGCGCGGCGGCGGGGATACCGGCCCGCGATAGGGAACCTGACCCGGCAACGGCAAGGGGTCGAGCGCGCGCAGATCGATCGTGACCTGCGCGAAGGCGGAACCAGACCGAACGGCAGCCCCGGGAACGATCACGGGAACGGCCAGCAACACCGGCGCGGCCAGGACAAGGAGAGGGATGCGCATGGCGACGATCCTTAGCGGAACCGCACCCGTACCTCAATCAGTGCCCGCGCTTAAACACCGAACCCGAACATTCCTTTCCGGTTCGGCATCCCCCCGCACGACACCGCGCAGGGGGTTTGGCCGGCCCCGTCCTATTCGGTCGACGTGGGACGGACGATTTCAAGTTCCAGGTCGTCCTCGATATCATCCTCGGCGGCATCCGGGTTGAGCGTGGCGACATCGTCGACGTCCACGTCCTCGGCTTCCTCGGGCTCCGCCTCGGCTTCGGGTTCGGCCTCGGGGTCATCCGCGACCGGACGGGCGCGGGGGGCGAAGCGCATCGCCTCGGAAGGCTTGCGGACGGGGCGGGACACGCGCGGCGCGCGTATCATCCGGGCTTCCCCGCATTTCGGGCAAAGCGCCTCGGGCCGCATGAGGTCGTAGAAGCGTTCACCACACCCAGAGCAGGTGCATTTCGAACCGAGTTCAGGCCGGACCATGATATTTTCCAGAAGTGACGAAGCCGCCCGAGCCCGCTGTCACGGTACCCGGGCGGCGAAGTGGGTCGTAGGACGCGGCGGCCGGCTGGATCAGCCGACCTTGCCCGCGTGCAGCTTGTCCGAGCAGGCCCGTGCGAGGCCGTCGTTCGGGATCTTGCCACCATCGAGCGTGGCCCAGCCGGCCTTCGTCACGATGTCGTTGCGTGAGTAGCTCGACTGTTCCGTCTTGAACCGGGTCATCGCGGCCTGGTCGGGATCGCGCGCGGCCTTATCCAGACAAAATGGCACCAAAGCCGCAATCACCGCCGTGTCCGCTCGGCCTGCCGCCATGCGTTCAGCGGAGGTCGAACCCATCCAACCAAGCTGTGTAAAGCCGATCAGCGATACCGCGATGGCGCCGATCACGCCACCCCATACGCCGGGCTTCACCCAAACGGGAATCTTCATCGCATGATCCTAAAATTAAAAAGGGAATGATTTCCCTTGTACAGGCACGGGCTTCGAGCTTTATTTGGGCATCAGACCTGCAATTACATCAGGCCAGAAAAAATAGATCGTGCGTATTGGGATTATTTTGCGGCGGTATCGGATTCGTCCTGGGCCCGTTGTGACTGGCCCAGGAGGTCGGTCATCCTTCGGAATACTGCCGCCGCAACTCACGCTTCAGCAGCTTGCCGGCCGTGTTCTTGGGCAGGCTATCGACGAAGACCACGCGCTTGGGCAGCTTGAACGGGGCCAGATGCGCGCGGGCATGGCCGATCAGTTCGGCGTCGTCCGTCGCTTCCCCTGGGCGGGTGACGACGAAGGCGACCACGGCCTCGATCCATTTGTCATCTGGCAGGCCCACGACGGCGACTTCGGAGACCGCGCGGTGGGTAAACAGGATTTCCTCCACCTCCCGGCTCGCGACCAGGACGCCGCCGGTGTTGATCACGTCGCGGATGCGGTCGACGATGAACAGGTAGCCGTCGTCGTCGAAGTAGCCGACATCGCCGGAATGGAACCAGCCGCCGCGGAAGGCTTCCGCGGTTTCCTCGGGCTTGTTCCAGTATCCTGTCAGCAACTGGGGGGAGCGATGGACGATTTCCCCATGCGTGCCCGGCGGCACGTCGTTCATGTCGGGATCGACGACGCGGGTTTCGACGTTCAGCACCGGCCGCCCGCAGGAGGCGGGGCGGGCATCGTGTTCCTCAGGCCGCAGGATCGTGGCGACGGGGGCGATTTCCGTCTGACCATAGGCGTTGAAGGGCCTCGCACCCGGCAGGCGGGCGCGCAGTTCCTGCTGGACGGGGACGGGCATGATCGAGGCGCCGTAATAGACCTTCTCCAGGCTCGACAGGTCGCGGGTTGCGAAGTCGGGGTGGCGCAGCAGGCTGATCCAGACGGTTGGCGGCGCGAAGAACGACGTGATGCGCTCCGCCTCGATCAACCGCAGGACGGTGGCGGGATCAGGTGCCTCGATCAGAACGGTGCGGGCGCCGACCAGAAGCTGCGGCATCGTGAAGGCATGGGTCTGCGCGGTGTGATACAGCGGCAGCGCGGCGAGAGCCTGGTCCGACTCCGCGTATTCCATGTTGTAGATGCAGGAATAATACTGCGACATCATGGCGCGATGCGTCATCATCGCGCCCTTCGGCGCCGCCGTCGTGCCAGATGTATAGACGATCTGCGCGAGTGAGTCGTCTTCCAGGTCCGGCTCGACACCGATTGGCGCCGCGGAGTCTCGCGCGACGGGGATCAGGTCGTCGAACAGCACGGTGTGTTCGACCGCGATACCATCGAGATGCCCGGCCAGGGCCGGCGTCGTCAGGACCATCCGCGCGCCCGACTGGCGGACGATGTAGGAGAGTTCCTCTCCGGTCAGGGCGTAGTTGACCGGCACATGGACGAAGCCGCCGCGCACGCAGGCGAGCCAGGCGATGAAGTATCCGTCGGAGTTCCGCCCATAGGCCGCGATCCGGTCGCCCTGGCGCAGACCCATGTCGGCGAAGCGGCGCGCGATCCGGTCGGCGGCGCGGTCGAGGTCGTTGAAGCTCCAGCTTCGATCGGCGAAAACCAAGGCCGGACGGTCACGATACAGGCGGGCGGCGCGCCGGACGGCGTCGCCCACGGTATTGCGGCGGACCAGGTCCATGATCAGGCCACCGCCTCGCCTTCGATTTCAACCACGAGACGGGTGTCGGCGAGGCCCGAGACGAACAGCAGGGTGGAGGCCGGCACGAGATCACCCATCACTTTGGTCCGTTCGGCCCGGAAGGCGGAGAGATGCGCGCGGTCGGTCAGGAATACGGTCGTCTTCACCAGATTGGCCGTGGTCATGCCGGTGGCGGCCAGGATCGCAGTCAGATTGGCGAAGGCCTGGGCGATCTGGCCCTCGGCGGTGTCGGGGATCGAGCCATCGGGGCGCACGCCGACCTGGCCGGCGATGACCACGCGGCGGGCGGGACTGATGACCTCGATCGCATGGTTATAGCCGGCGGGCGCGCGGACGGCGGGCGGGTTGATGCGGTTGATGGTGGCGGACATGCGGGGCCTCCCGGGCCTGATTGTTGGCTTGTTCCGGGATGGCGGACCGGCAGGCCGGGAGTCAAGCCCCGCTTACGCGGGGCCTGGTCAGGCGCCTGGCCGGATCGACGGCAGGGCGTCGAAGCCGGCGGCGCGTTCGATCTCGGCGGCGACGGCGAACATCGTTTCCTCATCGAAGTTCCGGGTGATGACCTGAAGGCCGAGCGGAAGGCCGTTGGGGTCGAGTCCAGCGGGAACGGAGATGGCGGGGACGCCGGCGAGGTTGGCCGGCACGGTGAACACGTCGTTCAGATACATCTTGATCGGATCGTCCATGTTGTCGCCCTGCGCGAAGGCGGCGGACGGAGCAGTCGGTGTCAGCAGCGCGTCGACGCGGGAGAAGACATCCGTGAAGTCCTTGAGGATCAGGGCACGGACCTTCTGCGCGCGCAGGTAATAGGCGTCGTAGTAGCCCGCCGAGAGCACATAGGTGCCTATCATGATGCGGCGGCGGACTTCCGGTCCGAACCCGTCGGCGCGGGTGCGTTCATACAGGTCGCGCAGGTCTTCGCCGTTCTGACGGGTGCCGAAGCGGACGCCGTCATAGCGGGCGAGGTTGGACGACGCCTCGGCCGGCGCGACGATGTAGTAGGTCGGCAGGCCGTACTTGGTGTGCGGGAGGGAGACATCGACGATTTCCGCCCCGCCGGCGCGGAGCCAGTCGAGGCCGCGTTTCCACAGATCCTCGATTTCCCCGGGCATGCCGTCGGAGCGGTACTCGGCCGGCACGCCAATCCGCAGGCCTTTCACGCCGCGGTTCAGCGCCGCTTCGTAGTCCGGCACGGGGACGTCGGCGCTGGTCGAATCCTTGGGATCGAACCCGGCCATCGATCCGAGAAGGATGGCGGTATCACGGACCGTGCGGGCGAAGGGGCCGGGATGGTCGAGCGAACTGGCGAAGGCCACGACACCCCAGCGGCTGCACCTTCCATAGGATGGCTTGGCACCGACCAAGCCACAGAACGACGCCGG
>CANJSR010000018.1 GCA_947476855.1 Acetobacteraceae bacterium | reverse complement strand
GCAGGGTGGGGAGGATGTTGGCGATCATGCCGATGGCTTCCGGTTCACGTGGGTCAGGACAGTTCGAGCATGCCGGGGCTGACATCCATGCCGGCCGCGACTTCAACCCAGGCTTGGCCGTCCGACTCGACGACCGAGACCAGGATGTATTCGGTTTCCGGCGCCGGGGCGGGCACCCCGGTCGGCGCGGCGTACAGCATCGCCTGGCGCTGCAGGACCTTGGGCGTGCCGCTTTCGGCGGTTTCGATCGTCTCGGTCATGGCCAAGGGCGGGATGCGGGTCGGGCCTGGCGCCCACACGCGATCGTACATCCGGCCGTCCTTGGTCTGGAACTGGGGCCAGCCGATCATCCCCTCGGACGGATGCAGCCAGGCGGCCCATTCCTGTTGGTCGGCCGGGGTGATTTCGTCGATGCGGGAAAAGAACCGGCACTCATCCGGGTTGCCGGACGGGTCCATGTGAAGCTGGAAGACCGAGCGGTTGTCCGGCAGGTACAGCCTGATCAGCTCCGACCCGCCACCGACCGCTGTGCCCACCGCAGTGACCGTCATGCGGGCTGATCCGGTGTCGGGCGCGGGGGCGACCACCTTGGTGGCGCCGGAGGCCAGGATGAAGGGCGTGGGATCGAACGGAAACGTCATCCCGACGCGCAGCCGGTCGGGCTTGTAGGTATCCCCCGACAGCTTGTGCCGGAGCATCGCGCCGGCGGACCCGAGTATCTTCATGGATTGGTCTCCCTTGCCGCGTTGGCGTATGCGCTGCCAGATCGCCCAGCCCACGACGGCGCCGCCGACGACCAGCGCGATCAGCACCCAGGGCGTGCCGTCATCGTTGTCGTTCGCCGCCACGCTGGGGGTACGGCTGGCGACGGGCGTTGCCAGCGCGACCTCGGGCGGGACGTCGGGCGGCAGGAAGTTCGGATCGACCGGCGTGCCCTTCCGCGCCGCGAGCTGACGGTCGAGGTCGGCGAGTTTCTGGCGCAGGTCCGCGTTGTCCTTGGCCATGCGGTCTGCCTCGGCCCGCCATTCCTTGTAGCCGGGGTCGTTCTGGTGGTTATGGAAGAAGTCGGCCGATGCCGGGCGGCTGAGGTTGCTGACCAGGGCCCAAAGGAACAGCCCGTCCCAGATGCCGAAGCTGCGCGGTGGCCCGTACCAGCTTCCGGGATTGGTCCAGCCGCGCTGCGAATACCAGCCCGGCCGTTCGGTCTGGCGGATCACCGGGGGCGGGGCAGGTCGGGAGGTTCCGCTGCCACCCCACACGGACGACGGCCCGGGCGCGGCCTGCGGACGCGGCGCCTGCTGCGTTCGGAAGGACCCCAGCGCGTCGGCGGAGCGCTGGCGGGACACGGCGCGATCCCCGGCGGAGGACGGGGCGGAGAAGGAAGGCCGGCTGGAAGGCGGGCTCGACGGACGGGCATAGCCGCCGCTGGTCGAGGGCGTCCGTACCGACGGTCGGGACGTGCTGAAAGATGGCGTCCGGGACGCGCTGGGCCGGGAATAGCCGCCGCTGGAGCGTGACTGGGCAAACGCCTCGGTGGGGGTGAGGGCGACGGTCAGGCCGGTGGCCAGCGGCCAGGCGCCGACGGCCAGCATCACCCCGAGAGCACAGGCGAGATGAGACAGCTTGCGCAGGGGACGATCCTATCCGGTTGCCTCCGAAGCTAGGGTCGCCGGGGGGCTGGAACAACCCCCTCGCGGCCATTGATGGCACGGGTGCTCCGGTTGCCGGGGGAGGCGGACGGGCGTAATGATTCATTTTGTTAAGGGGCGTTTTTGTCGACGGTCCGCCGACCGCCCCGACGTGAGTATTTAGAGTAGGAGCAGAAAAAATGGCCGCTTCGCAAACAACCCAGGCTTCGTCCTCCGGTTCGGCCCCCGCCTATGACGCCATTGTGATCGGGTCCGGCATGTCCGGGATGTACCAGCTCTATCGCCTGCGGGAACTCGGGCTGCGCGCCCTGGTCCTGGAAGCCGGCACGGGAGTCGGCGGCACCTGGTACTGGAACCGCTACCCGGGTGCGCGCTTTGATTCCGAAAGCTATTCCTACGCTTTCTCGTTCTCCAAGGACCTGCTGGACGAATGGGACTGGAGCGAGCATTTCGCCGGCCAGCCGGAGACGCTGCGGTATCTGAACCATGTCGCCGACAAGTTCGACCTGCGCCGGGACATCCAGTTCCGCAGCCGCGTCGCCTCGGCCCATTGGCACGAAGCCGACCGGAAGTGGGAGATCACGCTGGAAGACGGGCGCAAGTACCTGTCGACGCTGATGATCACCGCCGTCGGCCCGTTGTCCGCGCCCACGATGCCGCGGATTGATGGCGTCGACAGCTTCAAGGGTGAATCCTGCCACACCGCTCGCTGGCCGCATGACCCCGTCAGCTTCGAGGGCAAGCGCATCGCCGTGATCGGCACCGGCGCGACCGGCGTGCAGACGATCCAGGAAGTCGCCAAGACCGCCAAGACGCTGACCGTGTTCCAGCGCACGCCCAACTGGTGCGCGCCGCTGCTGAACGCGAAGATCGCGCCGGACGAAATGAAGGAAATCCGTGCCGGCTACCCGGCGATGTTCCAGCGCTGCCTCGAAACCTATTCCTGCTTTCTGCACACCCCGGACCCGCGCGGCACGTTCGAGGTCACCGAGGAGGAACGCAACGCCTTCTGGGAGAAGCTCTACGCCTCCCCCGGGTTCGGCATCTGGCTCGGCAACTTCAAGGACATCCTGATGGACCGGGCGGCGAACGCGCTGCTGTCGGAGTTCGTCGCGAACAAGATCCGCCAGCGGGTGAAGAACCAGGCGGTCGCCGAGAAGCTGATCCCGAAGAACCACGGCTTCGGCACGCGGCGTGTCCCGATGGAGACCAAGTATTACGAGGTCTACAACCAGGACAACGTGCAGCTGGTCGATATCTCGGAAACCCCGATCCAGTGCATCACGCCGACCGGGATCAAGACCAGCGATGCCGAGTTCGAGTTCGACATGATCATCTACGCGACCGGCTTCGACGCGATCACCGGCAGCTTCGACCGCATCGACATCCGCGGGGTGGATGGGGAGAAGTTGAAGGACCGCTGGAAGTACGGGCCCGAGACCTATCTGGGCGTCATGGTCGACCATTTCCCGAACATGATGATGCTGATCGGCCCGCATATGGCGTTGGGCAACATCCCCCGCAGCATCGAGCATAACGTGGACTGGGTGACCGACCTGGTGCGCCATCTGCGCGATCACAAGATCACGCGGGTGGAGGCGACCGAGGGCGAGGTCCAGACCTGGACCGATCACGTGAAGTCGCTGGGCGAGGGCCTGCTGCTGAACGAGGTCAATTCCTGGATGACAGGCGTCAACACAAACGTCGAGGGCAAGCAGGTCCGCATCGTCAACCGCTACAGCGGCAGCGCGCCCGATTACCGGGCGAAGTGCGACGCGGTGGCATCGAGCGGCTACAAGGATCTAGCCCTGGCCTGACAACTTTCGACGCCCGGTTCGGTTCCTGACAAACGGAACCGAACCGGGTGGATGGCCCCGTGAAAAAATATCGCGCGAATACGGACGAATACACGCGTTAGCCCCTTCCCCAGGGGGTGCAACTATGGTGCAATGCACAAATCGCTGCTGGCTGCCCACATCATGGAGCATCGCGGATGACTGCATTGCCACGGATCGCCATTGTCGGCACGGGCGGCACGATCTCGGGGGTCGGCAAGGACCGCCTCGATTTCTATGAATATGGCACCTCCGGGCGCTTCATGAAGGTGGACGAACTGATCGCCACCGTGCCGGAACTGCCGCTGATCGCGGATATCGTTCCGGTCCTGTACAAAAATGTCGCCAGCACGGAACTCGGCCCGGTCATCTGGCTAGAACTGCTGGATGTGATCCACAAGACCGCTGCTTCCGACCCGACCATTGCCGGGATTGTCGTGACCCATGGCACGGCGACGTTGGAGGAGACGGCCTATTTCCTCAACCTGACCGTCAAATGTCCCATCCCCGTCGTTGTTGTCGGCGCCATGCGTCCGTCCTCGGCGCTGGGCGCGGATGGCGGTCTCAACATGCTGAATGGCGTGCGGGTCGCGGCCTCTCCGGCGTCCAAGGGCATGGGCGTTCTCGTTGTCCTGAATGATGAGATCAATGCCGCCCGCGATGTCACCAAGACATCGAATTTTCGCGTGCAGACCTTCATCTCCCGCGATTTTGGCATGCTGGGATACGCGGATGCCGATACGGTGAAATATTACCGCAAGCCGATCCGCACCGGCGCGCCGGACACCGAGTTCGATGTCTCTGGCCTGACCGACCTGCCGCGCGTCGACATCATCCCCGCCTATGCCGGTGCCGATGGCGCGCTGGTCGAGGCCGCGGTCGCCGCTGGCGCCAAGGGGTTGATTTCGGAGGGTTTGCCGTCCGGCTCGCCCTCTCCCGCGCAGAACGTGGCCTTGAAGAAGGCGGCCCAGGCGGGGGTGATGGTGGTGCAGTCGTCCCGCTCGGGCAGCGGACGGGTGATCGACGACAAGGTTTCCCTGCGGGAGGCAGGCTTTGTCGCGGCCGACAGCCTGACACCGCAGAAGGCGCGCATCCTGCTGATGCTGGCGCTGACGGTGACCACGGACATCGCCGAACTGCGGCGGATATTCGACACGTACTAGGGGCTTCGACACAAAGGATCGCGCCATGGACCAGGTATCGATGATGACGACCGGCGACGGCACGCTGACGACGCGTCCGATCGGACCGACCTTCGGGGCCGAGGTGACCGGCATGCCGATCCACGGCAATGTCTCGCCTGAGATGCTGACGCAGTTCATTGCCCTGCTGCATCGCTATCGCGTTCTGATCGTGCCGGAGATCATGCTCGATCCCGCCGACCTGGTGGCTTTCAGCGCGCGTTTCGGACCCTTGGAAATCCACAGCCGGTTCGACAACACGCTGCCCGCGCACCGGGAAATCTTCTGCGTCGGCAATGTCGAGCGGGACGGGATGAAGGCATCCTTCAACCGCGGTGTCGAGCAATGGCACGCCGATAGTTCGTATCGGGCGGTGCCGAGCGATGCGTCGTTGTTCTATGGGGAGATTGTGCCGCCAGAGGGGGCGGAGACGATGTTCGCCGATGCCACCGCGGCGTATCGCACGCTTGATCCCGCGATGAAGCAGCGGATCGAGGGGCTGGTCGCCGTCCACTCCCTGGAAACGCTGCGTCTTTGGGGCCAGCGGCACAATCCGGACCGCAAGCAGAACATCCCAAGCCAGGTCGCGGCCTTCCCGCCCGAGCGGCAGCCTCTGGTCCGCGTTCATCCGGTGACCGGGTCGAAGTCGCTGTATGTCTGCCCCGCGGTCATCAGCCATATCGAAGGCATGGACCAGGCCGAGAGTGAGGCCCTGCTGGAAACGCTGATCACCCATGCGACCCAGCCGCGCTATGTCTACAGCCATCGCTGGCGGAAGGGGGACTTGGTGATGTGGGACAATCGCGCCGTCCTGCACACGGCCAGCCTGTTCGACCACACCCGCTACCAGCGGCTGATGTATCGCACGACCGTCGCCGGGAACGCACCTCTGCTGTCGTACTGAGCCCATGCGGTTCAATCACGTCGCCAACCGGCTGAATACCGCGCATTTCGACACCGTCGTCGAGATGCTGAAGGTGAAGCTGGGTTTTGTTGAACTCCGCCGGACGGAGCGTTCGATCTGGCTGCGCCAGCCGGGCACCAACGTCGACCTCCAGTTCGGCCGCAGCACGACGGAGTCGCGCGACGCGGACAAGATGCGCTCCCAGGTGTCCTTCCTGAGCGACACGCCGCGGGCGGCGCTGGAGGATCTGGCTGCCTGGGCGCGGGAGCATGGGCTGGAGGCGAGCGTCGGTGCCTATTCCGACAAGGAATTCTACCTCGACATACCGGCCGCCTTTGTGGACTTCGTTATCGAGGCGATGACCCCCGACCTCGCGGATTACGGCGTGGACGTGGGCTGATCTGGTGGGTCTTCGGATTTGAGGCTGCGAGGACTCATTTTCCTCCGTCCTGGCCGGGCTTGACCCGGCCATCGCCTGGGACGCGGACGGCCGACATTACGCAAGATCGCAACCGACAGCCTTCTTGGCGGTGGCCGGGTCGAGCCCGGCCAAGACGAACCAGGAAGGGCAATCCTAGCGGGCTGCCCCCCCCCCGCTGGACCTGCGGCGGCGCATCGTCAAGGATGGGGGTATGGAAACCCGAGCCATAATCGGTTGGCCGCCTTACGGCATGGCCAGGCCCGCTCTCGCCGTGCGAGAAGCGCGGTGGCAGCCCCTTGAACGCAGGACCCAAGCCCGATGACCGACCTGAACTGGATTCGTTCGGCCCCCCTCGACGACCTGATGCGAGCGGCCGCGGAGAAGCGGGACGCGACCTATGGCCGTCTCGTGTCCTACTCGCGCAAGGTGTTCATCCCGCTGACCAAGTTATGCCGGGATGTCTGCCATTACTGCACCTTCGCCGAGACGCCGAAGCCCGGGAAGCCGGTGTATCTGTCCAAGGACGAAGTGCTGGCCATCGCCCGCGCCGGCGAAGCGGCCGGCTGCACGGAGGCCCTGTTCACCTTGGGTGACAAGCCCGAACTCCGCTACCGCGCGGCGCGGGAGGCCTTGGCCGAACTCGGGCACGAAACCACGATCTCCTACCTGAAGGAGATGTGCGCCGCCGTCCTGAAGGAGACGAGCCTGTTGCCGCACGCCAATCCCGGCGTGATGACGCGCGAGGAAATCGCGGCGCTGCGGGAGGTGTCGGCGAGCCAGGGCGTGATGCTGGAGTCGACCAGCACGCGGCTGTGTGAGCCTGGCGGGGTCCATTACGGCTCCCCCGACAAAGACCCGGCGGTGCGGCTCGAAACGCTGCGACTGGCGGGTGAACTGGCCGTGCCGTTCACGACCGGCATCCTGATCGGCCTGGGAGAGACCCGGGAGGAGCGGCTGGACGCGCTGATCGCGATCCGCGACCTGCACGCGCAGTACGGCCATATCCAGGAAGTCATCGTGCAGAACTTCCGCGCCAAGCCGCTGACCAAGGCGGCGGGAGCGGATGAGCCCGATCTGAACGACCTGTGCTGGACGATCGCCGCCGCGCGGCTGATCCTGCCGATCGAGGTGCATGTCCAGGCGCCGCCGAACCTGTCTCCCGGCGTCTACCAGATGCTGATCGCCGCGGGCATCGATGACTGGGGCGGCGTGTCGCCGGTGACGCCCGATCATGTGAACCCCGAGGCGCCGTGGCCGGAACTCGATGCCCTGGCGCTGCGCACGGCGGAAATGGATAAGATCCTGGTCGCGCGTTTGCCGGTCTATCCGGCCTGGGTGGCGGACACTGCGCGCTGGTTATCCCCCAAGGTCGCGCCCCGCGTGCGCCAGCAGTCCGACGCCGAGGGCTGGGCGCGGGACGATTCCTGGGCGCCAGGAGAGCCGCTGGCTCCGAAGCTGAAGCCCGCCTTGCTGTCCAAGGTCGATCCGGCGATCGAGGCCGCCATCGCCAAGGCCACCGCCGGCAGCCGGTTGAATGAGGACGAGATCATCCGCCTGTTCGCCGCCCGCGACGTCGACTACGACGCGGTGATCTCGGCGGCCGATGAACTCCGCCGGTCGGTCAGCGGGGAGGTGATCCGGTATGTCGTCAACCGGAACATCAATTATACGAACATCTGTTATTACCGCTGCACGTTCTGCGCCTTCTCCAAGGGCAAGACGCATGAGGCGCTGCGCGGCACGCCCTATGACCTGGACATGAGCGAGATCGTCCGCCGGTCGGTCGAGGCCTGGGATCGCGGCGCGACCGAGGTCTGCCTGCAAGGCGGCATCCACCCGGACTACACGGGCGCGACCTATGTGAATATCTGCAAGGCGATCAAGGAAGCCGTGCCGGGCATGCACATCCATGCCTTCTCTCCGCTGGAGATCACGCAGGGCGCGGCGACCCTGGGCAAGCCGGTGCCGGAGTTCCTGGCGGAACTGAAGGAAGCCGGCCTCGGGACTCTGCCGGGGACGGCGGCGGAAATTCTTGATGATGAAATCCGCGCGATCATCTGCCCCGATAAGATCAACACGGCCGAATGGGTGCATGCGATCCGGTCGGCGCATCTGCAGGGCCTGCGGACGACGTCCACCATCATGTATGGGCATGTCGAGGGGCCGCTGAACTGGGCCCGCCATCTGCTGGTGCTGCGCGACCTGCAAGCCGAAACCGGCGGCCTGACCGAGTTCGTGCCTCTGCCCTTCGTCCATATGGAAGCGCCGATGTATCTGCGCGGCATGGCGCGCAAGGGGCCGACCTTCCGGGAGGCCGTGCTGATGCACTCGGTCGCCCGCTTGGTGCTGTATCCGCTGGTGGAGAACATCCAGACGTCCTGGGTGAAGATGGGGCCTGAGGGTTCGGCCATCGCCCTGAACGCCGGCGCCAACGACATGGGCGGCACGCTGATGAACGAGAGCATCAGTCGAGCCGCGGGGACTCAGCACGGACAGGAGTTCCCGCCGGAGGAGATGGAGCGGCTGATCGGCTCCATCGGCCGGGTCGCGGTGCAGCGGAAGACCGAATACGGGATCGTGTCGAATGAGCGTCGGGTGACGTCGTTCGGTGCGCCGGAACTGGCGCCGGTGATCCAGACCCCGCCGCGCAAGGCGATGGCGGCCGAATAGGGCGGTTTATCGCACCCTGACGCGGGCCTGGGCGGCGGTGCCGTCGGCGTCCAGCACGGTCAGGCGGTAGAAGCCGGGGCTGGCGGGGCGCCAGGTGGCCTCCCGCCGCACCGGTTCGGTGGGCAATGGCGAGCCGTCGACCAGGAAGGTCAGCGGCCGGCGTCCGCCCATGACCCGGATCGTCACCTGGCCATCTGCGGACAACACGGCGCCGGGTGGCGGGAACAGCAGGCGCAGGGCGTCGGCGTTGGCGGCCTCCACCCCCTGCATCAAGGGGGCGGTGGGTGCGCGTTCGGGCCGGCGCGGTTCGGCCGGCAGCAGATCGAACACGCGGTTCATCATGGGTAGCGCGAGGGACAGGCCGGTGGCGCCGGGCATGGGCGTGCCGTCCGGGCGGCCGATCCAGACCGTGACGACGTGGCGGGCATCGAACCCGACGGCCCAGGCATCCCGCCCGCCCCAGCTTGTGCCGGTCTTCCAGGCGAGGCCGGTGGGTCCGCCTCCCCGTACGGGATGGGTCAGCGCATCGGCGGTCATCCGGGCGGCGGGGCGGCTGAGCAGCGGATGCGGCGTCGTCGGTTCCCCGGTCAGGCGCAGCGGGGCGAACCGCCCGTCGGTCGCCAGCGCGGCATACAGCGCGGTCAGGTCGCGGGGGCTGATCCCGACGCCGCCCAGCGCGAGGGGCAAGGACGGGTCCGCGCCGGCCGGCAGGACCAGCCGCACGCCAGCGGATTTCAGGCTGACCATGAAGCGCACCGGCCCGACCCGTTCCAGCAAGGCGACCGCGGGCAGGTTCAGGGAGCGTCGGAGCGCCTCCCCGGCCGTGACCGCGCCGGCGAAGCCGCGATCGAAATTCTCGGGCGCATAGCCGCCGAACTGCCGAGGCAGGTCGCCCAGCACGCTGTCGGGGGCGGCCAGCCCGTCCTGGAACGCAAGGCCGTAGATGAACGGTTTCAGCGCCGATCCCGGCGAACGCAGCGCCTGCGTCAGGTCCAGGCTGCCGGCGCGGGCGGTGTCGCCCCAGGCGCCGCCATGGATCGCGCGGATTTCCCGGCTGGGGGCATCGGCCACCAGGATGGCGAGGGAGACCCGGTCGGGCAGCGTCAGCAGCCGTTCGGCGGTCAGGCGTTCCAGCGCGGCCTGCAACGGGCGGTCCAGGGTGGTGGTGATGCTGGATGCGCCCCGGTTGGCGCCGGCCAGCGCGGTCAGCGGTTGCGGCGCATGGCGGGGCAGGCGGACCCGGGCATGCGGGACCGGCGGGGCCTCGGCCATGTCGAACAGCCCGGCCTCGCGCCCCACGGCCAGGACGCGGTCACGCAGCACCTGCGCGCGGGCGGGGTGGCGGTCGGGGCGCAGGGCCTCCGGCCGGCGGGGAATGGCGACCAGCAGCGCGGCCTGCGCGGGTTCCAGCGCTTCCGGCGGGACCCCGAACCAGGCTAGCGACCCCGCCCGCACCCCTTCCAGGTTGCCGCCATAGGGGGCGAGGGTCAGCCAGATATCCAGCACGCCCTGCTTGCCGAACCGGGCCTCCAACTGCACCGCCCGGGCCATCTCGATCAGCTTGGAGCGCAGCGTGCGCGGGCGGGGTTCCAGCAGGCGGGCGGCCTGCATGGACAGGGTGGAACCGCCGGAGACCACCCGTCCGGCGCTGGCCCATTGCACTACGGCCCGCCCCAGCGCGAGCGGGTCGATCCCGGGATGGGACCAGAACCGCTGGTCCTCCACCGCGATCAGCAGGTCGCGCAGCACCGGCGAGACCTGATCGCCCGCGGACCGGAACCGCCAGACGCCGCCCGCGGCCGGCAGCAGCGCCAGCACCCGGCCGCGCTGGTCCCGGACCTCGGTCCCAACGGACGCCATGCGGGAAAGGTCGGGCGGAAACAGCCGGTCGAGCACCAGGACGGCGCCGACCAGCAGCAGCAGCCCGAGACCGCCCAGCAGCGCCCCCCACCGCTTCATTCGCTGGCGAGCACGCTGATCCGCGCTGCGGCCTGACGGGCGAACAGAGCCGGACGATACATGTCCGACAACTCGGCGCCTGGCAGTTCGAAGCTGCCCGGGGTGACGGCGCGCAGCTTCACGGCGACGCGGAAATCCCCCTTGTTCGCGGGCAGGGTCATGATCGCGGCGAAGCGGTCATCGGCGCCCGGCTGGGCGTCGGTGGCGCTGAGCTTGCCCAGCCAGGGCGCGCTGGGGATGTCGCCCTCCGGAAAGCGGCCGACAATTTCCCACCCGGCCGGCAGGCCGTGCAGCAGTTGGACCGTGTGTTCCTGCCCGTCCTCGGCCTTGCCCTCCAGCAGCAGGACGAAGACCGTGTTCTGGCGCAGGGCGTCCAGGTTCAGCGGTTTGCCGTCCATCGCCAGGAACTTGCGGCGGATCGACATCTGGTTGCGTTCGGCTGGCAAGGCGGTGGCTGGCACGCCGGTGACCGAGACGGACTGCCACACCGGCTGGTCGTCCAGGTTCCGCAGCACGGCGGGTTCCGTCAGAGGCAGGGACAGGGACGGCGCCGGGGCGATGGCGGTCCCGTTCAGGCTGACCTTCACCGGCCGGCCCTCCCGCCCCAGCACCGCGGCGGCGGCGATGGCCCAGGCCTGTTCCTGCGTCGACAGCATCGCGGGCGCGAGGTCCGTCCCCGGCAGGCGTTCGCGCAACGGGCCGATCTGGTCCGCCAGCAGCCCGCTTTCCCGCAGCAGCACGGCGATGGCCAGTTGGTCGCGCAGCGCGGAGCCATAGTCACCGGACCAGAAGGTCCGCGCCGGAGCAGCGAGCGCCGCCCGGAACGCCGCTTCGGCCCGCCCACGATCCCGCGCGAGCGCCAGGGCGGCGCCGATCTGTGCCTTCGCGAGCGGGGTCGGCAGGACCGCCAGGTTCTCCGCCAGAACCCGCGCCGCGCCCGGCCGGCCCTTGCCCGCCCGCGCCAGCACGTAGAGCCGATAGGCCTGGTTCACCATGCCCTGGGCATCCATCCCGGCGCCGTCTGCTTCTTCTCCGAGTGCGCGGAGCGCGTCCTTCAACGCCTGCTCGGGGACCGCGGCGCCGGCGGCCTTGGCCCGCAGTAGGAAGTCGGTGGCATAGGCCGACAGCCAACCCTGGCCCTCGCCATTCGCCGACCACATCCCGAACAGCCCGTCATAGCGCTGCCGGTCCAGCACCTGCGCCACCGAGTCCTGCAACCGTGCCGCTCGGTCCGGGCCGGCCAGCGCTCCGTCCGGCAGCAACGCGAGGGGGAGGCCCCGGCTGGTCGCCTGTTCCAGGCAGCGCAGCGCATAGTCGTCCAGCAGGCGGACCAACGCTGGCACGTCGTAGCGCACCGCCCCGCCGATCGTCGCCTGGGCGCGCCAGGTGCCGGCCAGGAAGCGGTCACCGGCCGGGTTCAGCGGCGCGTCGGTGTTGGGTGCCAGGTCCGATCCGGCCAGGAAGGTGGCCGGTCCGCGCGCGGGGCGGACGGTGATCGCGACCTCTCGTTGCACCGCGAACCCGTCCGGCCCGCGGACATCGAGGCGGACAACGCCGCGCCCGGCGCCGGTGGCCTTGATCCGGGTCGTCGGCACCGCCTGCTGGCCCTGCGTCAGGCGCGCCGTCAGTTGCGCCGGCCCGGCGAGCGTCAGCGGCCCCTCCACGGATACGGTGGCGGAGACATCGCCGGCGGGCAGTTCCAGGTTCTGCAGCAGCACGGCAAACCGAGCCTCGTCACCCGGGGCCAGGAAGCGGGGCAGCAGCGGTTCGGCCACCAGCGGATCGCGCACCAGGACCTGCTTGCTGGCCGATCCGATGCGGGATCCGTTCCAGCCGACCGCCATCAGCCGCACCTGGCCTGCGAAGTCCGGCATCTCCAGCGGGATGTCCAGCTTGCCATCCGCGCCGATCTGGCGGGGCGGGGTGAACAAGGTAACCGTCCGCACCGGCGTGTCCGGCAGCGCCATGCCACCGTCGTCGCCGCCCTGTTGCAGGACGGCGGCCTCGCCCTCGGCCGGGGCGATCAGGCGGCCCCACTGGTCGCGGATATCCAGCCCCAGTTGCCGCCGCCCGAGGAAGTGCGGCGCGGGGTTGGGGGAGGCGAAGTTGGTCAGGCGAAGGATCCCCTCATCCACCGCGGCCAAAGTGACCCAGGTGCCGGGCGTGCCGCGCACCGGCACGATGGCGGTGGCGCGGGGCGGGAATTTCTCCGGCGTGTCCAGCGACAGCTCGACCTTGCGGGTGGCGGGGTCGATGCCGACCCAGGTCAGGCCGATGGCCCTTGCCGGGCGATTGGCCGGGCTCGCGTCGCCGGGCCGGAAGGCGTGGACGGCGATATAGGCGCCCGGCCCCCAATCGGCGTTGACCGGGACCTCGACCGTCGTGCCGCCCTCGGCCACGTCGATGTTGCGGAGCATCAGCACCCGGTCGGTCAGCACCATCAGGGTGCCCTTGCCGCTGAAGGGCGGGGCGATATGCACCTTCGCCACATCCCCCGGCGCATGCGCGGCGCGGTCGGCGGACACGTCCACCTGGTCGGGCACATCCGGCGCGCCGGATGACACCCAGCCCGAGCGGAACCGGACCGAGGCCGCCGCCATGCCGCCCGCCTCGGTCACCTCCAGCCGGTAGCGGCCGAAATCGAGCTTCTTGGCGAAGCGGGCCGGCGCGTCGGCGGTGATCGCCAGGTCGTGGGTTTCCAGCGGTTCGTCCTTCCAGACGATCTGGTAGCGGGCGATGCTGCCGCTGGTGACCAGCCGCCAGTCGGGACGTTCGCGCACCAGGCGCAGCTTGGCGCCCAGGGCGACGCGCTTGCCGTCGGGGTCGACGGCGGCGATGTCGAACCCGGCCTCGGTCGCGGCATCGACGGCGCCGTTGGGGAACAGGGCCTTGATGCCGATCAGCCGCCCCGCTGGCCGGACCGGCACGCTCAGGGTGGCGCGCGACGCCCGCCCGCCCGGATCGTCGACCGAGACCTCGATCTCGGCCTTCAGCGCGCGGGTCGTGTCCGGCGCGCGGGCCAGGTTGATCGTCATGGTGCTGCGGCCCTGCGCGTCGGTTTCCGGCAGGTCGACGTTCTGGGTGACCGGGGCATAGGTCTCTCCGACCATGCCGATGCTGTAGCCGGCCAGAGTGGGAAAGGGCGCCTCATCCGGCACCAGCCGCCAGAAAGATGATCCGGTGAGGCCGGCGGCGGGCGCGCCATACAGGAACCGCGCCGCGACCGGCAGGGCAAACGGCTGGCCGGCAACGATCGTGCCGGGCGCGGGGCCAAGGTCGACCGCCATGCGATCGGGCACGAAGGCGTCGACGCGGAACTCGGCCCGCCCGATCGGCGGACGCGCGGGATCGGAACGCACCTCCACCACCCATGTCCCGGTGGGGGAAGAACCCGACAATGTCACCGGCAGATAGACCGACGCATCGGCCGTCCGCTCGGGCGTGGTTTCCAGGAACACCTGCCCGTTCGGCCGGCGCACCGTCACCCGGGCGGGGAAATCGGCCGGGGCGCCGGCACCGTCGCGCAGCAGCGCCATGACCTGCACGGTTTCGCCGGGCCGGTAGATGCCGCGATCCAGCCAGACGAAGGAGTCGAGCGGCCCCGGATGGGGCTGGCCGGTCACGCCGCGATCGGACAGGTCAAAGGCCGGCGCGTTCAGGTCGAGGGAGACGAAATCATCCCCCGGCCCGAAGGCATGCAGCGCCCGTGGTTCCAGCGGCCCCTCGCCGCGCAGCAGCGGCGCGGGGAAGCGTGCGACGCCGTCCCGGTCGGTGGTGACCTCGGCCAGGATGTCGTTGTTCTGCGCCAGCAGTTCCAGCCGTACGCCGGCCTTGGGCGCCGCGTCGGAATAGCCGCGGACCTGCACGCTCAGGCCATCGGACCCGCGCCAGACGGTGGGAGCCAGGTCGGTGCGGACGATCATCTGCACGCCGCTGGTGGCGTGGGTGGAACTGCCGTCGCCCGGCTTTGCGATCAGGGCATAGACGCCTGGGCCGGCGGCGGTCAGGGCATCCGGCATCGGCAGGGCGGTCCGTGCGACGCGGTTCGGCTCCCATCGCGGGATTTCCGCGGTGCCCTTCCAGACGACGCGGCCGGAATCCTCGCCGATCATCTCAGCCTCATAGGTCTCCACCGCTTCGCCGAGGCGGGTGTTGCGGATGAAGGCGACGATGTTGCGCTCGCTCAGGCGCGCGAGGGTGAGTTGGACGGCGGAGAGGTTGACGGTGCCGAGGGTGATCGCCGGCGGCTGGCCGCGCGGCAGGATGAACATTCGCTGGTCGAAGATGATGCGGGCCTGGCGGTTGGCCATGGCGATCCGGAAGGCGGTGTCGCGCAGCAGGGTCAGGCCGTCGGCGCCAGGCATTCCGGCGCGCAGCACGACGCGGGTCGATGTGCCGTTGGGCAGGCCGGAGACGCAGATCAGGTCGCCTTCCCGCGTGACGGCGGCGCCGGGGACCGGGGGATCGAGCCGCACCCAGTCCTGCGCCACGAAGTCATCCCGCCGCACCGGGGGGACCGAGAAGGCAATGCAGGCGCGGGCGGGTTCGGCCTCCGCCTCGGTCGTCACGCGGCTGACCAGCACGCCGGTCGCCTTGCGGGTATCGGCCAGGATCTGCCGCACGCGGGCGTCGTCCGGCATGATCTGCACTGCGGCGTCCAGCGCCTGGATCGCCTGGGCGGGGCGATTCTGCAGCTTGAGCGCGTCCGCCATCAGCAGCAGGGCCGGGATCGAGGACGGACCGTTGTCAACGGCACTGAAATTCTGCCAGGCGGCTTGCAGGGCGCGCGCGGGTTCGGGCGGGGTGCGGCGCATCTGCGCCTGGGCCAGCGACATCCAGAACTCGGGGCGCGAGTCGCCCAGCGCGATCCGGGCTTCCCAGGCTTGGGCGGCGGCGGTCCAGTCGCGTTTCTTTTCGGCCTCGGCGGCCTTCTGTTCGGCGGCCTTGCGCGCGGCGGGCGTGCCGCCGGCGGGGTTGCGGGCGGTCAGGCTGTCGGAATAGGCGCTGGCGTCGCGCTCCAGCCCTGGAAGCTGGAAGTCCGCCGCCTGTGCCGCATACCCAAGCGTCAACAGGCAGGCAGCCAGGAAAAGCCGCAAACCGCGCATCATACCCTCCGACGATCCAGGCGGGGGTTCTAGCGCAGATTGCAACCGGCGGTGTGAGGCGTTTTTCGCGGAGCAGCCTGCTCAGGCGGCGGCGTCTTCCTTGTTCAGGTGGACGTAGTTCCGGCGCGCATACCACAGCGCGTAGTCGTCATAGATGATCGGGTCGTATTTCGCCGGATTGTCTGCTGACTGGCAGGAGGGGAGGCAGGCGATCAGCGTATCGGGGTGTGCATCGAAGAAATACGGGATCGCATACCGGTGCAGGCCCGAAACATTGATCACCCGGTGCGGCGTCGACAGGAACCGTTCATTCGTCCAGCGTTTCAGCAGGTCGCCGCCATTGACCACGAACGCGCCTTGGACCGATGGCGCGTCCACCCAGGTCATGTCCGGCAGCCGGATCGACAGGCCCGGCACGGCGGAGGGGGCGAGGAAGGTCGCGAACCCGGAGTCGGTATGCGGCGCGATTGAAAATTCATTGTCCTCATAGCCCGGTTGCGGCGGGTAGTGAGTCAGCCGCTGGATCATGTTCGGCTGCGCGAACATCGCGTCGAAGTAGTCCGCCGGCAGGTCGAGAGCCGTCGCATAGACGCGCACCATCCGCCGGCCCATCGCCTCCATCGCGTTCATGTAGGCCAGCACAATGTCGCGGAATCCGGGCAGGTCGGACGGCCACTGGTTCAGCCCGCGGAACCGCTTTCCGGCGATCACATCCGGATCATCCGCCGCCCGTTCCCGCCGCAAAAAATACGCCTCATTCACGCTCGGCCGCGTATTGTTGTTCACGGTCGAGCTGCGCGCGAGGCTGCCGCCCATCGGCATGTAGCCGATATTGTGCTCGTTGATCCGCAGCGCGAGTTTCCGCTCCATCGGCTGCGCGTGGAAGCGTTCCGCCTGCGCGAAGGTGGCGTCGATCAGGGATTGCGGGACGTCGTGCCCGCGCAGGTAGTAGAAGCCCACATTCTCGAACGCGTAGCGCAGTTCGCGGCCGAGGCGGGGCAGGTCGCCCGCGTCCCCCGCGAAATAGCGGGAGACGTCGAGGACCGGGAACACCCCGTTGATCTTCTCCATCGGGGTGTCGGTCATGGCTGTTACTCCGCGGCGATCTTGGCGGGGGCTTCGGCCTTCCAGGACTGGACGACCGGGAGGACTTCCTTGCAGTAAAGCCGCAGGCCTTCCTCGGCGAAGTCATAGGGCGTGCCGCCGAAGCGGAACGATGTCGCGAGTTCGAAGTCGCCGACGATGGCCTTCCGTTCCTCGAACATCCGCAGGATGCGGTCGGGCGTACCCCAGACGGCCGCTTCCATGAAGGCGGAAACGATGCCGTCCATGCCGATTTCCTTCGCCAGAGCGATCTTCTGCGCGTAGGAGTCGTAGCCCTTCACGTTGGAAAAATGCTCACCCAGGAGTTCGTAGTGGTAGAAATTGCTCTCCACGAACTTGCCCATGTATTTGCGGGCGGCTTCCTCGGCCCCGTCCATGGTGGGCGTGCAGACGGCGAAATCGGCCAGCAAGGGGGCGCCGGCTTCCATGCCGTGCATCTGGCGGACCAGTTCGCGGTGCTTGGTGATCGCAGGCATGCGCATCGGCCAGGGGCGATCGGCGAACATCACCATCCGCGCGTTCAGCTTGGCGGCCGAAACGACCGAGTCATCCGACGACGCGACGGCATAGGTCCGGTTCTTGAAGGATCGGGTCGGGCGCGGGCGGATTTCGATGCGCGGCTGCTTGTAGTGCTTGCCATTGCCCTCGCAGAACCCGGTTTCCAGCGTGTCGACGATCATCCGCGCGGCTTCGTCGAAGCGTTCGCGGGATTCATCCATGGTGCCGCGGAAGGCCTCGAACTCCCGCCGCGCCAGGCCGCGGCCCATGCCCAGGCGGAACCGCCCCTTCGACAGATAATCGAGCATCGAGGCCTGTTCGGCGACGCGCAGCGGATCGTGCCAGGGCAGGATCACCGCGGCCGTGCCGACATCGACGTTCGGGCAGACGGCGGCCAGGTACGACATCAGCTGGATGTTGTCGGGGCAGAAGGAGTAGTCGTTGAAATGATGCTCGACGGCCCAGAGCGCGTTGAACCCCAGATCGGCGGCCAGGCGCGCGAGCTTCAGTTCCTCGTCCCATACCTGTTCGTCCGACACATTCGTCCAGCCATAGCTGGCGAAGATCATCTGCAAGCCGACGTCCATCCTGATTGCTCCCGCCCTTTGGTCAGGCATGATTTCACGAACGGGGGCGGTCGACAACGTCAGGGCAATCGTATTTGGCCCGCGTACGGGCCCATCCGTCCTGGCCGGGCTTTGACCCGGCCATCGCCAAGGACGCCGATGATGGGTCATTTCGTGGAACCGCAACCGCCAGCCTCCCCGGCGATGGGCGGGTCGAGCCCGCCCAGGACGAAAAGGGCCAAGGGCGATTGCCCTGGCGACAACGCCGACCCGGGTAGCGTGCCGGTCGCGGGGGTCGTAACATCGGGTCTCCCAATACGGGGGGAGAGGAAACATGGCGCTGAAACGCATGATGCTGGAGATCGGTATGGGTACCGATATCCGCGGCACCGACTATACCAAGGCCGCCGTCCGCGCGTTGCGCGACGCGCTGTGGCACAATTCCCTGACGATCGGCGTGACCGTCAACCAGCATGTCGACGCGATGCAGGTGGAAATCCTGATCGGCGTGCCCAAGCCCGACCAGGTGGACCCGAAGGCGCTGCTGGAAATCCTGCCGCATGGCACGGGCACCGTGACCTGCGTCGAGGGCGGGCTGGAAATCCCCAACGACGCCGGCACCGGATCGACCGTCATCGCCAATTGCTGCGCCATCGTGCGCCTCGACATCTAAGGGGAGGACCGCATCATGGCTCTCAAGCGCATCATCCTCGAGATGGGCACCGGCAACGACCTGCACGGTGGCGACTACACCAAGGCCGCCTTGCGCGCGGTGCAGGACGCCCTGCACCACTCCTCCCTGGCGTTCATCCGCACCCTCGGCCTCGACATCAAGACCATGCAGGTGGAGGTGACGATCGGCGTCCAGCAGCCCGACAAGGTCGATATCGAGGCGGTCCGGAAGTCGCTGCCCTATGGCGTGGTGACGGCCAAGGCAGTGAAAGGCGGGCTGGATGTGCCCGAGGAAGGCGGCCACGACCGCGCCGTGATCGCCGCGGCGGCGATCCAG
This sequence comes from Acetobacteraceae bacterium, assembly GCA_947476855.1. Next base: position 3,285 of record CANJSR010000018.1, on the reverse strand, counting down.
GTGCGTTTCGACCTGCCCTAGACGCGCCGGGGGCAGGTCCCCCCGTGTTCGCGGGCGCTGACGGGGAAGCAGGGGGGCTGGGGCTCCCGTTGCTCTTGCCGTAAACATGTCCGATCGCCTACGCTGGATTGCGGCAGGAATATTGCCATTTGTCCGCCGCCCGTGCATGAAGACCTTTCGCCCTGGCCCCGCCAGGGCGCGGAACCCACACGAAAAGAGAAATCGATGGAAGAGGTTGTGACCCAAGGCCTGTACGATCCGCGCAATGAGCACGACGCCTGCGGCGTCGGCTTCGTCGTGAATATCAAAGGCCGAAAGTCGCATGATATCATCGCCCAGGGCCTGAAAATCCTGGAGAATCTCGACCATCGCGGGGCCGTCGGCGCGGACCCACTGATGGGCGACGGCGCGGGTATCCTGATCCAGATGCCCGACGGGCTGCTGCGCGACTGGGCGGCCAAGTCCGGCCGCACGCTGCCGGCCTTCGGCCGCTATGGCGTCGCCATGTGCTTCCTGCCGCGCGACGAAGCTTCGCGGGAGCAAGCCGTCCGCCATTTCGAGCAGGTGGTGGTCCAGGAAGGCCAGACCATGATCGGCTGGCGCGAGATCGAGACCGACCTGACCGGGCTCGGGGAAGCGGTGATCGCCTCCATGCCCGTCCTCCGCCAGGCGGTGATCGGGGCCAGCGACAAGATCAAGGATCAGGACGCGTTCGAGCGGAAGATCCTCGCGATCCGCAAGCAGATCCTGAACAACGTGCGCGAACTCGGCGAAAAGCGGCATCTGCCCGGCCTGGGTGAGCTCTACATGCCGTCCTTCTCGACACGGACGGTGGTCTACAAGGGCCTGCTGCTGGCAACCCAGGTCGGCAGTTTCTACGCCGATCTGCGCAACCCCCTGACCCAGTCCGCCCTGGCGATGGTGCATCAGCGCTTCTCGACCAACACCTTCCCGTCCTGGAAGCTGGCGCACCCGTACCGGTTCCTGGCCCATAACGGCGAGATCAACACGGTTCGCGGCAACGTGAACTGGATGTACGCGCGCCGCCGGTCGATGACGTCCGACCTGATCGGGCCGGACCTCGACAAGATGTGGCCAATCATCCCGCACGGCCAGTCGGACACGGCCTGCATCGACAACGCGCTGGAAATCTTGGTCGCCGGCGGCTACTCGCTGGCGCATGCGATGATGATGCTGATCCCGGAAGCCTGGGCCGGCAACCCGCTGATGGACCCCGACCGGAAGGCCTTCTACGAGTACTACGCCGCGTTGATGGAGCCGTGGGACGGCCCCGCCGCGATCGCCTTCACCGATGGCCGCCAGATCGGCGCGACGCTCGACCGCAACGGGCTGCGCCCGGCGCGCTATATCGTGACCGACGACGACCACGTGATCATGGCGTCCGAGTCCGGCGTGCTGCCGATCCCGGACGAGAAGATCGTCCAGAAGTGGCGCCTCCAGCCGGGCAAGATGCTGCTGATCGACCTCGACCAGGGTCGGATCATCGACGACGCCGAAATCAAGCGGCAACTGGCGAATGAACACCCCTATGCCGACTGGCTGAAGACCACCCAGTTCAAGCTGGAGGAATTGCCCGAGTCCGACGAACGGCGCGCCTTGCCGCGGCCGAACGACCCCGACTCCCTGCTGAAGCACCAGCAGGCCTTTGGCTATACGCAGGAAGACGTGTCCTTCTTCCTGGAGCCGATGGGCCGCGACGGGGATGACCCGGTCGGCTCCATGGGCACCGACACGCCGCTCGCGGTGCTGTCCGACAAGCCCAAGCTGCTGTTCAACTACTTCAAGCAGAACTTCGCCCAGGTCACCAACCCGCCGATCGATCCGATCCGGGAGGAGCTGGTGATGTCGCTGGTGTCCATGATCGGACCGCGGCCGAACCTGCTGGGGCACCACGCCGGCAATCACTACCGGCTGGAAGTGTCGCAGCCGATCCTGACCAACAGCGACATTGAGAAGATCCGCAACATCGACGGCGTGGCCGGCGGCGCCTTCCGCACCAAGACGATCGACACCACCTGGCCCGCCACCGAAGGGTCGGCCGGCATGGAAAAGGCGGTCGAGCGGATCTGCCGCGAGGCGACGGACGCCGTGCTCGCCCACCACAACATCCTGATCCTGTCGGATCGGGAGGTCGGGCCGGATCGCATCCCGATCCCGTCACTGCTCGCCACCGCGGCGGTCCATCATCATTTGATCCGGCAGGGCCTGCGCACCTCCACCGGCCTGGTCGTCGAGACCGGAGAAGCGCGGGAGGTGCATCATTTCTGCGTCCTCGCCGGCTATGGCGCGGAAGCCGTGAACCCCTATCTGGCCTTCGAGACGCTGGAGCAGATCCGGGTCGAGAACAAGCTGGGCCTGTCCGCCTATGACGTTCGCAAGAACTTCATCAAGGCGGTCGGCAAGGGCGTGCTGAAGGTGATGTCCAAGATGGGCATCTCCACCTACCAATCCTATTGCGGTGCGCAGATCTTCGACGCGGTCGGCCTGTCCACCGGCTTCATCGAGAAGTGCTTCACCGGCACGGCCTCAACCATCGAGGGCGTGGGCTTCGCCGAGGTGGCCGAGGAAGCCGTCGCCCGCCATCGCAACGCCCATGGCGAGAACCCGATCTACAAGGCAATGTTGGACGTCGGCGGCGACTATGCGTTCCGCCTGCGCGGCGAAGCCCATGCCTGGACGCCGGAATCGGTCAAGACGCTGCAGCACGCGGTGCGGTCGAACAACCCGGCCACATTCTCTGCCTTCACCCGCCAGATCGATGAACAGAGCGAGCGGCTGCTGACCATCCGCGGCCTGATGCAGTTCCGCTTCGCCGAGACCGCGATCCCGGTCGAGGAAGTCGAGTCGGTCAAGGACATCGTCAAGCGCTTCGCTACCGGCGCAATGAGCTTCGGGTCCATCTCCCGCGAGGCGCACACGACTCTGGCCATCGCCATGAACCGGATCGGCGGCAAATCGAACACCGGTGAGGGCGGCGAGGAATCCGACCGCTACAAGCCCATGGCCAACGGCGACTCCATGCGCTCGGCCATCAAGCAGGTCGCGTCGGGCCGGTTCGGCGTGACGACCGAGTACCTGGTCAACGCGGACGACATCCAGATCAAGATGGCCCAGGGCGCCAAGCCCGGTGAAGGCGGACAGCTGCCCGGCCACAAGGTGGACAAGAACATTGCCCGCGTCCGGCATTCCACGCCCGGCGTCGGCCTGATCTCTCCGCCGCCGCATCACGACATCTACTCGATCGAGGATCTGGCGCAGCTCATC
>CANJSR010000017.1 GCA_947476855.1 Acetobacteraceae bacterium | reverse complement strand
TCTCCCGCGAGAGAAGTCCTCGGACGCCAGGCGGATCGCGCCCTATGGCGTCCCGGGCTCTCCCAGATCCCACCAGATGCCCGCGAAGGCGGCCATGCCTTCCCGAGCGGGACCCTTCAGGAAATGCTCATCCGGCCCGTGCTGCTTGCAGCCGTTGTAGCTGTGCGGGATCCAGATCAGCTTCACCCCCAGATGGTCGACGAATACATCCCCCGGCAGTCCGCCGGAGGAGTTCGGGATCACCTGCACCCGTTTGCCGACGGATTTCTCCATGCTGGCGACGGTCCAGTTGACCCAGGGGTGCGCGGGGTCGGTGCGGCTGGCGGGCATGCGGATGCCGGCGTTCTCGATCTTCACATGGCCGAACCCATCCTCATCGAGGTGCTTGCGCAGCGCCGGCATGAACGTATCGGCGTCGGTATCGACGGTGTAGCGGATCTGGCAATGCGCGCGGGCGTTCGGGGCGACCGCGTTCACCGGGTTGTCGGGCTTGCCGGACACCATGGCCAGCACGATGAAGCTGTTCCATCCATAGATCTTCTCGGCGGAACTTAGCCCCGGCTCACCCCAGTCGGGATCGATGCTGGCTGCTTCCCCGCCACCGCCGACCGGGCAGCCGGCCAGGACGGAGCGCACCGCCGCCGGCACGCCATTCTGGGGCAACCAGTCCCGTACCAGGATCTTGCCGCGCCGGTCGATGATCGAGCCCACGGCATGCGTCAGGATGACCGCTGGATCGGTCGTCAGCCCGCCCCAATGGCCGGAATGCACCCCGCCCGGACGCAAATCCACCACCAGGTCGAAGTGGTAGGTCCCCCGCGTCCCGGTCGCGATCGTCGGCATCTCGGGCGTCACGCGCGGCCCGTCGGAGGCGATCAGCACATCGGCGGCCAGCGCCTGGGCATTGGCTGCGACGAAGGCCCGCAGGCCGGTGGAGCCGCGTTCCTCACTGGTCTCCAGCACCAGTTTCAGGTTGTAGCCAAGCTTGCCGCCGCGTTCGGCCAGCACCGCTTCAAGGGACGAGAGGTTCAACGCGTGCTGGCCCTTGTTGTCGGCGCTGCCGCGGCCGTACCAAAGATCGCCTTCCTCGGTCAGCGTCCAGGGATCGAGGCCTTCGCGCCACTGGTCCTCCAGCCCGCGCACCGTGTCGCCATGGCCATAGGTGAGGATCGTCTTGAAGGCCGGGTCCTCGATCCGTTCGGCGGTCAGAATCGGGCCGAAGCCGGGGCTTGGGTTGGAATGGATCGCGACGGTGAAGCCCATACGCTCCAGCCAGGGGCGGATCGCGTCGTTCAGATAGAACTGGACATCGGCCTCATGCCCCGGGTCCTGCGACGTGCTGCGGATCGCGACCAGGTCGGCCAGGCGATCCCGGAAACCGTTGGTGTCGAAGAAGTCGAGTGCGCGCGCGACGGCGCTTGCCCGGGAAGCCATGGGGTCATCTCCTGCGGAACCGCGAGGCGGCAAACTGCCAGAGACGACCACGCGACGCGAGGGTGGGTAACGAAAAAGGCCGGCCATGTCGCCATGGCCGGCCGGGTCGTCAGTTCACCGAGGTCGGGGCGGCCGTGGGCGGGCCTTTCCGCATCGCGTGATGCTTCATCATCATCGGTCCGGGGCCGGCGAGACCCGGCAGCGACATCAGTGCCCGCACCTTCTGCGTGTCGTCCAGGGTCGGCAGCAGCGTCTCGGCCGCGGTCTTCACCGCGTTCCGGGCCTGCTCCTGCGCGTCCCGGCGCTTCAACAGGGTGGCGAGGCGGTCGGCGGTCGACATCTCCATGAAGGCGTGGCGGTTCATGCCGTCGTGGCTCGCCTTCATCTTGGCGGCCGTGTCCTGCACCACCTTGGCATAGGCGTCCCACGCGGCGGTCTGCGCCGCGGTGATGCCGATCTCGGTCTTCAGCTTGCCCAGGTGTTCGGCCGGGTCACCCATCGCGTGGCCGTGATGGCCGCCATGCATGCGGCCGCCGGGTCCGCCCATCGGGCCACCCATCTGGCCCTGAGCGGCCGGGGCGGCGCTCGGCGCGGCGGGGGTGGTCTGGGCGTTGGCGCTGAAGCCCACGCCGCCGACCATGGCGGTAAGGGCGGCAACGGCGAGGGCGCGGGTCATGATGCTCATTGTGAAACTCCTGTATTCCGTAACGGCCCCGACGGGACCGACTTTCGGTGCCGGTTGACCCTGTCCGGAGGAGAGGGCCGTTTGTGCCGACGAGGAGGTTATGCGCGCCAACCATGACCAGGGTTTGTCGGATTCACCCGAAAGTGTGACAAGGTTTGTCAGCCCGCCCCCTGGCCACACACTGCTACACTTTTTCCGCGCCCTTCCCGCCTCGGGCCGCCTACCTTCCCGCCATGAACACCAACCCGCACATCCTGATCGTCGACGACCATCACGAAATCCGCGAACTCGTCGCCCGCGTCCTGGGGCGGGAGGGCTTTCGGGCGACCGCGGTCGCCGACGGCAAGGCGATGCGCAAGGCCCGGCTCGACGGGCGCTACGACCTGATCCTGCTCGACCTGATGCTGCCGGGAGAGGACGGGCTTTCACTGTGTCGCGCCGTCCGGGCGGAAAGCGACGTGCCGATCATCATGCTGACGGCGAAGGGGGAGGAGGTGGACAAGGTCATCGGCCTGGAAATGGGCGCCGACGACTATCTGCCCAAGCCCTTCGGCAGCCGCGAACTCATCGCCCGCATCCGCGCCGTGCTGCGCCGGGGTCCCTCCGACCCCTCCCGCGCCGGCAAGCCCCCGGCGGTGCGGCGCTATCAGTTCGACCGCTGGGTGCTGGACACCGAAAGCCGTGACCTGCTGCGCGCCGACGGGGTGACCGTGCCGCTCAGCACCGGGGAATATGACCTGCTGCTGGCCCTGGTCGAGCGCCCGCAACGGGTGCTCAGCCGGGAGCAGTTGCTGGACCTGGCGCGCGGGCGGGCGGCGGTGGCGTTCGACCGCAGCATCGACACCCAGGTCAGCCGCCTGCGCCGCAAGCTGGAACTGGACGCGGCGGACCCGAAGCTGATCAAGACGATCTGGGGCGGCGGCTACATGTTCACCCCGGCGGTCGAAACCGCATGAGCCGTTTCCGGCCGAACACCCTGATCAGCCAGATGATCCTGATCCTGCTGGCGGGGTTGGTCGCGTCGCATCTGATCGCCGCCTGGATCTACACCTCCGACCGCACCAAGGCGGTGCGGGCGATCGGCGGCTACGCGGCGGCCCAGCGCATCGCCAACCTCGCGCGGCTGATCGACGAGGCACCGCCGGACTGGCGCGACCGGCTGATCGCCGCGGCGACCGACCCGAGGCTGCGGATCGCCATTGGTCCGCGTCCCCCCGCGGTCCAGGCCGAACCGGCGGACCCCACCGATCTGCCGATCCGGGACTATCTGCTCGACCAGTTGCCCGATGGGCTCGCCGAACGGATGCAGGTGATCGTCGCCAAGCCGCGGCGGCCGCCGAACGGGGCCGCGCAGCTCAAGGCGCCCCGCCAACCGCCACCGGACATGCGGGACATCGATCCGCCGGACCCCGCGATGCAGCTTCGCCCGTCCATGCACGCGCCGTCCCTGTACGCGCCGGGCATGCATGGACCGGGCATGCCTGGCCCGCCGGGGCCAGGGCTGTGGCGCCGACTGCTGGTGACCATCCAACTCACCGACGGACAGTGGCTGACCTTCTCCCTCGGCCTGCCCGATGTCCGGCCCGCGATCTCCTGGCAGTTCGTGATCGCCATGGGGATCATGGCGGTGATCGTCATCCTCGCCTGCATCTGGGCCGTCCGCCGGGTGACCGCGCCCCTGGGCGTCGTCACCCATGCCGCCGAACGGCTGGGACGCAACGTCAACGCCCCCCCGATCGCCGAGGCCGGAACGCGGGAGATGCGCCAGGCGGCCCATGCCTTCAACGACCTGCAAGCGCGCCTGCAACGGCTGCTGACGAACCGGACCACGATGCTGGCCGCCCTGTCGCACGACCTGAGGACGCCGCTCACCCTGCTGCGCCTGCGGATCGAGGCGCAGCCCGATTCCGAGGACCGGGAGAAGATGCTCGCCAGCATCGACACGCTGGATGGGATGATCGACGCGACCCTGAAATACGCCCGCGACACCACCGCGCCCGAGATCTGGCGGCCCACCGACCTCTCCGCCCTGCTGGCCTCGATCGTCGATGACATGGAAGACGCCGGGATGCCGGTCGGGATGCGGCCGGCCGATCCGCTGGTGCTGGAATGCCAGCCCGGCGGCCTGCGTCGCGTCGTCACCAACCTGATCGAAAACGCGATCAAGTACGGGACGACGGCCAGGGTTTCCCTGGAAGCCACACCCCAGGCCGCGCGCATCGTGATCGACGACGACGGGCCAGGGATCCCCGAGGCGGAACTGCTGAAGGTGTTCGAACCCTTCCACCGCCTGGAACAGTCGCGCAGCCGGGAAACCGGAGGCTCGGGCTTGGGCCTGGCCATCGCGCAGGCGATCGCCGAGGCGCATCACGGCGCCATCACCCTGACCAACCGGCCGGAGGGCGGGCTGCGCGCGGTGCTGTCGCTGCCCCGGTCGGCCTCCTGGACAGACAGCCGCCCCGCGGGCAGCGTTCGGGGATGGAGGAAATCATGAACCCGACCGCCCTTCTGACCGCGTTCTGCCGGCACGTCGAAGCCGGCGACGGCGCCGCCTTCGCCACCCTGTTTGCCGAGGATAGCGTCTACCATGACGTCTTCTACGGCGCGTTCCAGGGACGGGCGCGGATCGCCGCGATGCTGACCGACTGGTTTCACCGCGACGCGCGCGACTTCCGCTGGGACATGCACCAGCCGGTGTTCGACGGCACGACCCTGTACGCCCGCTACGTCTTCAGCTTTACTTCGAAACTGGCCGGCGCCGAGGGCCGGCGGGCGATGTTCGAGGGCGTGTCGATCATGACCATCCGCGACGGCCTGATTGCCGATTACCGAGAGGTCGCGAACCCCGGCCCGGGCCTGCTCGACCTGGGCTTTCCGGCCGAACGGGTGGCCAAAATCCTGACCCGGGAAGGCAAGGCACTGAAGGCTCGTCCGGAAGCCGAGCGACATTTGCCACCGTGACATTGTCATTCAACAAGCGTGATTGACCCCCCGGCGGCGGGTCGGCAGATTGCGGACGCCCCCGCCATTCTCCGGACGGGGTGATCTGGGAGACCTGAAACGTGAAGCATTATCCTCTCGCCGGCATGCTTGCCGCGGCGCTCGCTGTCGTCACGCCCGCCCGGGCCCAAGTATCCGACGACGTGGTCAAGATTGGCATCCTGACCGACCTGACCGGCCTGTATTCCGACAATACCGGCAAGGGCACCGTCACCGCGACGCAGATGGCGGTCGAGGATTTCGGCGGCACCGTGCTGGGCAAGAAGATCGAGGTCGTGGCCGCCGATCACCAGAACAAGGCGGACGTCGCCGCCTCCGTCTCCCGCAAGTGGATCGACGAGGAAAAGGTCGACGTCATCACCTCGGTCGCCAATTCGGCCGTGGCGCTGGCGACCCAGGGCGTGGCGCGTGACAAGAACCGCGTGGTGCTGAACACCGCCGCCGCCACCTCCGACTTCACCGGCAAGGCCTGCTCCGCGACCGGCATCGGCTGGACCTATGACACCTATGCGCTGGCCGCCGGCACCGGCAAGGCGGTGGTGAAGCAGGGCGGCGATTCCTGGTACTTCCTGACGGCCGACTATGCGTTCGGCCATGCGCTGGAACGGGACACCGCGGGCTTCGTCAAGGAAGCCGGCGGCAAGGTGCTGGGCGGTTCGCGGGTGCCGATCAACAACTCCGACTTCTCGGCCTTCCTGCTGCAGGCCCAGGGCTCCGGCGCCAAGGTGATCGGCCTGGCCAACGCTGGCGGTGACTTCATCAACAGCGTCAAGCAGGCCGCCGAGTTCGGCGTCACCCGCGGCGGCACCCGCCTCGCCGCCTTGCTCGCCGTCATCCACGACTTCCGTTCGCTCGGCCTGAAGGCCGCGGGCGGGCTGGTCGTGACCGACTTCGGCTACTGGGACCTGAACGACGAAACCCGCGCCTTCTCCAAGCGGTTCATGGAACGGCACGGCACGCCGCCGAACTTCATCCATCTGTCCGACTACGGCGCCACGATGCACTACCTGAAGGCGATCCAGGCCGCCGGCACGGACGAAGCCAAGGCCGTCGTCAAGAAGATGAAGGAAATGCCGGTCAACGACATGGTCGTGAAGAACGGCAAGATCCGCGAAGACGGCCGCCTGAGCCGCGACGCCTGGCTGGTGCAGGTGAAGACCCCCGAGGAGTCGAAGGGCCCCTGGGACTTCTACAAGATCCTGGCCCAGATCCCGGCCGACGAGGTGATCCGCCCGCTCGACAAGGGTGACTGCCCGCTGGTCGCCAAGAAGGGCTGATCCCGCGACCTCCCTCTCCGGACGCGCCGTCCCGCTGGGGCGGGCGTTGGGAGAGGGAAGAGACCGCCTTGCGCGCCGGTTGAACCCGCTTCCGCGCTGCACTCGTCCGCGCTGGCGGGCCTTCTTCAAATCGATGTCCGTTCCGTGCCCTGGCGGTCATAGGGCCGCCCGGCCGGCCGTGTCCGCGACCGCCATGCGCTCGCCTGGTGTAAAATGGGCAGGGGTACGGTGTCGGAAAACCTTACAACTTGGTTGCACACTGATGGGGCCGGCGCCGCTACCGATTGTTTTACTTGATTTATCTGTTTGGGTACGAATTTTGCATTGGATTGACTCGGTTCGGATCGCGACAAATCGAGCAGAAAGCTCGGCAAAAATCAAAAACGGCCAGAATTTGAAGTCAAAGGAGAAGGAAATGAACATGCGGGTGTTCGCAACTTGTATTCTTACCGCAACAATATCGCTCGGTGCCATCGGTATCGCCTCCCCGGCATCGGCGACCGAGATGATGCCCAACTACGCGACCCTGCCAACGGGTTGGACGGTCGATCGCTACGATCCGGCCGGCTTCTCCAACGTGGGGCCGTTTCAGAACCGGTCGGACGTCCTGGGCATCGCCATCGCCGCCTCCGGCAACGTGGCAAACCGGGGCGGAGCCTTTGCCTCGTCATTCTACAACACGCAGGGGCGCGGCTATGACCTGGCCGGCGGCGTGGGATCGACACTGACGGCCGATCTGTTCATCCCCACAAGCTGGGGTGACGCGCTCAACGGCTCCCGTCGCACCGACATGTGGGCGGTGATGTCGGACGGAACCGCGGTGACCGACTATCCGATCATCGGTTTCACCAACTATGGCGGCGCGCCGCGCTTCCGGGTTTGGGATTCCAATGTCTCGGGCGGCTGGGTCGATCTGGGTGCGTCCGTCGCCTACGACGACTGGAACACCCTGCAGATCGCCTTTACCGGCGACAGCTTCGTCTACTCGGTGAACTGGGCGGTCGCGTACACCGATAGCACCATCAACGGTTCGACCGACATGGATCGGGTGCTGATGCAGGCTTATAATTTCGGGGACCCGGCCATCACCGACGCGGTGGTGAACGACTACACCGCCCACTGGTCGGTACCCGAACCGGCGAGCGTCATCCTGCTGCTGACCGGTCTGCTCGGCATGAACGCGGTCCGCAAGCGGGCGCGCCGGACAGGCTGATCTCATCCGCCGAGGTTCGATGTGACGGCCTGTCCAGGCAGGCCGTCACCCCGACCGGATACCGGCATCTGGCGCTCGTTTCCACGGACGACGTGATCCAATCCGCCATCCCATGCGTTGAGTGATGGAGTGTCACAGACTACGCATCCGGGGACAGGATCATGCCCACGACCGCGCTCTATGCCGGCCTGCTCGCACCCTTGTTCGTCCTGCTCTCGATCCGCGTGATCGCGGTTCGGCGGAGCGGACTGATGGCGGTCGGCGATGGCGGTAACCGCCTGCTCCTGCGCCGCATGCGGGTGCACGCTAATTTCGCGGAATACGTCCCCTTCGCGCTTGTCCTGATGGCCGTGGCCGAGGCGACGGCTGTGCCGGCTTGGCTGATCCACGCGATGGGCCTGGCGCTGCTGGCCGGCCGGATCGTCCATGCGATCGGCATGTCGCGGGAGCCGGAGCGGTTTCAGTTCCGCGTGGCCGGCATGGCGCTGACCTTCACCGTGCTGGTGGTGGGTTCGGGTGCCTGCCTGATGGCGGCGCTGCGGGCGGTCTGAGCCGCCGGCTGGATCGGGGGAAGGGTTCCTCCCCCCGACGGCACAGGCCTATTTCAGCGCTTCGGCGATCAGTTCCATCGCCCGCACGCCGAACGCACGCATGTTGGCGATGCGGTCCGGGCTGCCGGTTTCCAGCGTGATCGCCTTGCTGAACCCCGGCCCGGTGACCGCGATGCAGGTATGGCCCGACTTGTCGCCATAGCGGTTGCCGGTCGGCCCCGTGGCCCCGGTCTCTCCCACGCCCCAGGTCGCCTGCAGCCGAGACCGGACGGTGTCGGAGAGCAGGAGGGCATAGGGCTCGGTCGAGGCACGCTCGATCGGCGCCGGCAGCGGGTTCGGGATCTCCAGGAAGCCCGCCCGGGCATAATGCGTGTAGATCACGCTGCCGCCCCGGAAATAGGCCGATGCCCCGCCCACCGACAGCAGCGCGGCCGAGATCAGCCCGCCCGTTGATGATTCGGCGATCGCGATGGTTTCACCCCGTTCCTTCAAACGGGCGCCGATCTTCTCGGCGAGTGGCAGCAAGGCGTCCATGGGTCATCCTCCTTTTGCAATGATGGCGTCGATCACGCGCTGGGTTTCCAGCGCTTCCTCGCCGGGTATGGCTGGATCGCGATCCTGCTCGATCGCGTCCAGGAAATCCTGGATCACGGCCTTGTGCGGTTCGTGGGAGAACGCCATGACGCGCGATCCACTGCCGGTTCCGCCGGTATCCTCGATCCGATCCTCGGTGCCGTCCAGCCACGACACGCGCAGGGCCCCGCCCTCCATCCGCGCCACGCCCAGGCTGCCGATCACGGTGATGCTCTCGGCCGATCCAGGGAAGGCCGCGGTGGTGGCGATCATCGTTCCCGGCGCGCCGTTGCCCAACCGCAGCAGGGCCGAGGCATAGTCCTCCGTCTCCATCCGGTGCAGCGCCGTGGTGCGGACCTGCGCGGCCTCAACCGCCGAGACGCCGACGAACCAGCGGAACAGATCGAGCGTGTGGATCGCCTGGATCATCAGCACGCCGCCGCCATCGCGGGCTTTCACGCCGCGCCCGGGTTCGTTGTAGTAGCCCTGGGACCGCCACCAAGGGACCACCATCGTCGCGGCCTGGATGTCCCCCAGCGCGCCGGCGGCCAGCAGGGCCTTCAGCCGCAGGCTCGCCGGGCGGAACCGCAGTTGCAGCATGATCCCGAGGCGCCGGTTCGCCGCCCGCCCGGCCGCCACCAGGCGTTCACCGCGCGGGACCGTGACCTCCACGGGTTTTTCACACAGCACGTGCTTGCCGGCGGCGAAGGCCTGTTCGGCGATCTCGAGATGCGCGTTGGTGGGCGTCAGGATCAGGACGGCGTCAACGGCGGGATCGGCGATCGCGCCTTCGTAGTCGGGGCGGGTGGGGAAGCCATACTCGGTCGTGACGGCGTCGCGATGGGCCTGGTTGCGCGCGACGGCCCAGATCACGCGGGCGCGGTCCGTCAGGTCCAGCAGGGCGCGGGCATGCGGGACGACCGCGTTGCCCAGGCCGATCACGGCCAGGCCGATCATGTCGGGCGAGCCGCGGTGAAGCGGGTGGCCTCGGCCTGCAACCGCAGGGTCAGGTCGCAGACGGCGAAGACCTCCGGCTGCGCCATCGCGGTCCCGGTCCGGTCCCGCACATCGGCCAGGAAATCGCTGTAGTAGGTCAGCGGTTCGGCCGAACAATCGACATGCCGCGTTTCTGCCCGGCTCACCACGAACATGTGGTTGCCGCCGGACCGGCCCGCTGGATCGAGGTTCTTGCGCAGTTCCAGCGTCCCCTCGGTCCCGACCAGGAACAGCCGCCCGTCGCCCCAGCTTGCCAGCCCATCGGGGGTGAACCAGTCGACCCTTGCGTAGCCGCGAAGCGAGGGGCTGTGCAGCACGAACTCGGCGAAATCCTCGAACCCCGCGGGTGCCGTGCCGAAGGCACCGATCGCGGCCATGTCGATCGCCACATCGGTCGTGCCGGCGAAGGCCACGAACTGGTCGACCGAGTGGGTGCCGATATCGGTGATGATCCCGCCATAGGCCGCCTTGTCGAAGAACCAGGCCGGGCGCAGGGCTCGGTTCAGCCGGTGCGGGGCCAGGTGAGTCAGGTGGACGGGCCGGCCGATCTCTCCCGACCGCGCCACCCGCAGCGCCGCCTGGACCGATCGCGACAGCAGCCGGCCCAGGGCAACCGACCAGATGCGTTCGGTCTCGGCCACAACCTGGCGCAGCATCGCCAGGTCGGCTTCGGTCGTCACGCCCGGCTTGTCCACCAGCACGTCCTTGCCGCATCGCATGGCTTCGGCCGCCAGGGCGGCGCGGTCGCGCGGGATGGCGCCGATGATGACGAAATCGATCCAGGGATCGTCCAGCAGCACCCGCCGGTCCAGCGCGGGCACCTGCGGGAAGCGCTTGCGGAACCCCGCCAGGACGCGCGGGTCGGAGGTCACGGGATCATGCCCCACGCACACCGCCCCCGCCGCGAGCAGCCCGGCGGTCAGGTCGTAGACGTGCCGATGATCGAGGCCGATCACCGCGAACCGTGCCATGATGGCGTTCCCCTCCCGGGTTCCCTGATTGTCACGCTCGCACGCGCCGGCCCGAGGATCAATCGGGCGCGCCCTTTCGCGCCGGGTTACATTTCCTTGCTTGTCGCTCGGCATCAAATCTCGCAGCCTGTCTTTTGAATGAGCCAGTCCCATGCGAAATGGGCAGCGAAGCGGATGAACCGGGAGCCTGACACATGCCTTTGACACGCGCGACAAAGGGGCTGGCTCTCATGGCGTTCGGCCTGGTGCTGTCGCAGGGCAGCCGAGCGGCGATCCTGGCACCGTATGTGTGTGAGTCTTCGTTCGTGTGCCAGGTGCCGGCGGGGTCCTACACGACGACCGCGCAGGCCTCGGTGACGGACACCAATTCCTATACCGTGACGAACAACGGCGCGATCACGGTGCCCCTGCCGGCCACCAATCTGACATCGGGCGCGAATGGGACGCAGGCGCTGACCTGGTCCGTGTCGGGCTGGGGCGGGACCAACAGCTCCGACAAGCACGACGCCCCCACCGCGGGCGGCAATTCCGGCAACCTGACCTTCATCAACGCCGCCCCCGTCACCCAAACCGGGAATGGCGGTTCACTCGGCTATGGGATCGATACGATCTTCCTGACAAACGTGGGCGGCGATGGCGGAAACTACACCGGGACCGACAACGACCAGGGCGGCGCCGGGGCCGGGACCGCCGGATCGATCACCTTCACCAACAACGCGGCCGTCATCCTGAACGGGACGTTCTCGGTGCCCACGACGTCGGTCGTCTTCGCCCGCAGCACCGGCGGCACCGGCGGCGGCACCACAAGCCGCGGCCCGGACAGCAACGGCAATCCGCAATACGGCAGCCAGAACGGCACGAATGGCGCCGCGGGCGGCGCCGTGACCGTGACCAACAACGCCGCCATCACGATCAGCGGCCTGTCGATCCAAAGCGCGCTCTGGGCGGTCGGGGCACAATCCCGGGGCGGCAACGCCGGCGTCGGCAATGACGGCCAGTCGGGCGGGCCCGCAGGCGCGGTGAGCTTCACCAACAACGCGCCGATCGCGGTGTCCCCCACCATGACCGGCACCTCCGCGACCGAGCTTTATGCGATCTACGCACAGGGCGTCGGCGGCAACGGAACGCCGTCGGTCAATGGCGACCTTGGCGACGGCGGTGCTGGCGGCGCGGTCGGCGCGGTCGGCGTGACCCTGAACGCGGGCGGGACGGTGAACCTCGGCCTGGGCATCCAGGGCGGCGGTTCGCCGGGCGATGGAGTCGCGGCCGCGGTCGGCGCCTTCGCCCTCGGCGGCAATGGCGGCACGGGCTACAACCAGGGGCATGGCGGGTTCGGCGGCGCGACCAACGGGGTCACGGTCAGCGCCACCAGCGCCAATGTCACGGCAACCGGCACCCAGGTCGCCGGCATCATCGCCCGCGCGACGGGCGGAGTCGGCGGCAATGGCGGCATCGGGCAGGATAGCAGCAGCGGCGGCGATGGCGGCAGCACCGGCTACCCGACCAACACCACGAACGCGGTCGGCGTCACCCTGGCCGGCTCGACGGTCGTCTCCACCACCGGGGGCGGCGCGCCTGGCATCCTGGCCATCAGCCAGGGGGGCCTGGGCGGCACCGGCACCGACTACGACAAGTTCGGCCTCTCCAGCTATGGCGGCACCGGCGGCGGCGGCGGCAATTCCGGGCCGCTCGCGGTCCACCTGCAGAACACCAGCCGGGTCTCCACCACGGGCGCCGAGGCCCCCGGAATCGTCGCCACCGCGGCCGGCGGCGTCGGCGGGCGCGGCGGCAACATCGGCTCCAGCAGCAATGCGCCCTCCGCCGCGGGCTTCGCCGGCGATGGCGGCACCGGCGGGCAGGGGGCACCGGTGACCGTGACCCTGGACAGCGGGACCGCCGTCGTCACCACCGGCGCGGCGAGCGGCGCGCCATCCTCCTCCACCTCCCCGCCGCACGGCATCATCGCCTCCTCGATCGGCGGGCCGGGGGCGTCGGGCGGAGAGCTTTGGGCGGGCCTGGGCGGGGCCGGCAGCGATGGCGGGGCGGGCGGCGGAGGCTACAACGTCACGGTCACCGTCAACAGCGGCGCCAGCGTCTCGACCGCGGGAGACGACGCGGCCGGCGTCTTCGCCCGCAGCCTGGGCGGGGAAGGCGGGGCGGCCGGCACGATCGGCTTCTCCGGCTTCGTCGGCATCGCCGGCACCGGAGGGACCAGCGGCAACAGCGGCACCGTCACCGTGACCAATAACGGCTCCATCACCACGGGCGGCAACTACGCCCCCGGCATCTTCGTCCAGACCATGACCGGGCAGAGCGGGGCCGGCGGCTCCAGCCAGAAGGGCATCTACGGTTCGGGCGGGGACAGCGGCGCCAGCGGCACGGTCGGCACTGCGAGCGTCACCAACACGGGCACCATCACGACGGCTGGCCAGGGTTCCATCGGCATCATCGCCCAGGCCGTCGGCGGCGGCAGCGGCAACGGCGGCAGCGGCGGCAATTTCTCGGGCGTCGGCGGCGACGCGGCCTTCGCGTCCAACGGTGGGCCGGTCAACGTCACCCATTCCGGCACGATCACCACCGGAGGCGACTACGCCCTGGGCGTGCTGGCGCAGTCGGTCGGCGGTGGCGGCGGCAATGGTGGGACCAGCGGCGGCATCTTCACCGCGATCGGCGGGGCGGGCGGCGGCGGCGGCAATGGCGGCCAGACCACCGTCAACACATCGGGCAACATCGCCACATCCGGCGGGGTCGCGCATGGCCTGGTGGCGCAGTCGATCGGCGGCGGCGGCGGCAATGCGGGCGACGCGACCTCGACAGGCGTGGTCGTCTCGGTCGCGATCGGCGGGTCGGGCGGCGACGGGGGCAGTGCCGGGGCGGTCACGTTGAGCGCGACGGGCGGGACCATCACCACGCAGGATACCAAGTCAGCCGGCATCGTCGTCCACAGCGTAGGCGGCGGCGGCGGCACCGGCGGCGCGGGCTATGGCTACTCGGTCAGCGCCGGCTTCGGCGCGGCGGTGGGCGTCGGCGGCAGCGGCGGCGGCGGCGGGGGCGGCGGTGCGGCATCGGCCACCCTGTCGGGCGTGACGGTCAGCACCGGCGGCGCGATCTCCCAGGTTACCGCGCCGTCCAACACCCTGCCGGTCGATTCCTTCGGCGTGGTCGTGCAGAGCATCGGCGGCGGCGGCGGCGTGGGCGGATCGGCGGCGGCCAATGCCCTGACGCTGGCGATCCCCAGCCCCGAGACCGGCAACCAGTACAGCATGAGCGTCACGACATCCGTCGGTGGCAGCGGCGGCTCGGGCGGTGGTGGCGGTCCGGCTTCGGTCGCGCTGACCAATGGCAGCAAGGTCACCACCCAGGGCCAGGGCGCGCACGGGCTCAAGGTCCAGTCGATCAGCGGCGGCGGCGGCAGCGGCGGTGATTCCAGCGCCATGGCCGCCACTCTGTCCTATGGCCGCATCGCCACGGCCACCAGCACGCAGACCATTTCCGCCGACATCGCCGTCGCGGTCGGCGGGAGCGGCGGCAGCGCCGACCCCGGCGGCACCGCCAAGGCCGAGATCGGCGGCGTGAACGGCGTCGCCGCCGGCACCGCCTCGGTCACGACCTATGGCGACTACGCCAACGCGGTCCTGGTCCAGTCGATCGCCGGCGGCGGCGGCAATGGCGGCTTCGGCACCACGACCACCGAGGCTTTCGGCGCCACCTGGACCGGCACCCTCGG
The DNA here is from genome assembly GCA_947476855.1 of Acetobacteraceae bacterium. The sequence continues at coordinate 9,096 of CANJSR010000017.1, read as the reverse complement.
CGTCGCCGTGGGCGGCGTCGGCGCGCCTGGCGCGGTCGGCGGCACCGCGAGCGCGACGCTCTATGCCGGCAGTTCGCTCCGCACCTACGGCTCCGGCGCGCCCGCCATCGTGGTGCAGAGCATCGGCGGCGGCGGCGGCACGAGCCAGGGCGGCTCGGTCAATCTCGGCGGCTCGGTTGGCTGCCCGCCGTGCTCAAACGGATCGGTTCAGCCCACCTTCTCCGGCACCTTCAACTGGGGCGGCACCGGGGGCAGCGGCGGCAATGGCGGATCGGCCTCGGCCACCGTCCAAGGCAGCGTGCTGACATCCGGCGGCGATTCGACTGGCGTGTTCGTGCAGAGCGTCGGCGGCGGCGGCGGCCTGACCGGTTCGGCCGGCGCCGAAGCCTCGGCCGACAACCCCGTCAGCATCCTGATCGGCACGCGGGAGTTCATCTCCGACATCGTCGAGAAGAACGTCCCCCTGAAATTTGGCTTCACCGTTTCCCTCGGCGGCAAGGGCGGTGCTGCGGGAGAGGGTGGGGGCGTGAACGTCACGAACGCGGGCAGCGTGACCACAAGCGGCGACTGGGCACAGGGCGTCTTCGCGCAGAGCGTCGGCGGCGGCGGCGGCAAGGGCGGCACCTCGGTGTCCAACACGGCGGGCGCGATCGCGGCGCTGAACTTCGCGATCGGCGGCTCGGGCGGGGCGGGCGGCAACGGAGGCACGGTCACGGTCTCGCTGAACGCCGGCAGCACGATCTCCACCGGCCAGACCGTCACCGATCCCTCGACGGGGGCGAGCAACACCTATGGCTATGGCGCCTTCGGCCTGCTGGCGCAGAGCGTTGGCGGCGGCGGCGGGCATGGAGCTGATGGCTCCCCGGGTTCGACCACTTTGGACGGCACGACCTTCCCCGGCATGTCCATCGGCGGCGGCTATGCGGGCGGCGGCGGATCGGCCGGCAATGGCGGCGCGGTCAACCTGACCGGCACGGGATCGGTCACCACGCTGGGCGACGCGGCGGCGGCCATCATCGTGCAATCGATCGGCGGCGGCGGCGGCACCGGCGGCACGGGCAGCAGCCTCAGCGATGAGCTTGGGCCGATCACCGGGCAGGTGAACCTGAATGTCGGCGGCAACAGCGGATCATCGGGAACCGGCGGACCGGTCACGATCGGCCTGTCGAGCACCCAGACGGTGCCGGCGGTGCTGACGATCGCGACCTCGGGCCAGAATGCCTATGGCATCCTGGCGCAGAGCATCGGCGGCGGCGGCGGCTTCGGCTTCACCGCGCCGAACAATACGAATGTCACCAACACGTTGGGCGCGCAGGGCTCCCCGACCGGCGATAGCTGGGGGCAGGACGTGAACCTCACGCTGTCCGCCGGCAGCCGGATCACGACCACGGGCGGAGGCTCCCACGCGATCGTCGCCCAGTCGATCGGCGGTGGCGGCGGCATATCCGGCTTCCCCACCCAGACGATGACGGTGCAGCGGGCCTCCGGCAGCGGCACCGGGAATGGCGTGGGCGGGCAGGTGACGATCAACGTCGACGGCACGATCAACACGTCGGGGGCCGGCGCCTTCGGTATCCTGGCGCAGTCGATCGGCGGCGGCGGCGGCCTGCTGGCCTCCGGCAATACGCTGTTTGTCGGCACCACGGGTAGCGCCAGTGCCAACGGATCGGCGGGCGCGCTGCGGATCACCCTGTCGGGCGGGTCGATCACCACGTCCGGCGCCAACGCCGTCGGCATCTTCGCACAGTCCTCCGGGCTGACGACGGGCGGCGGGTCCAACAACAACTTCGTCGACATCACCGTCAACGGCGCGCTCAGCGGCGGCGCTGGGTCGAACGGCTTCGGCATCTGGGTCGACAGCGGCACGACCGCGAACAACGTGACCATCGGGTCGACCGGCAGTGTCTCCGCGTTGTCGGGCCTGGCGATCAACTACAGCGGCGTCGCCACGCTGAACGTGACCAACAACGGCACCCTGACCGGAGACGTTCACCTGAACGGCGGCGCCGGCACCGGCACGGTCACCAACAACGGCAACTACAACGGCGTGATCGCCAGTACGGCCAATGTCGTCAACGCCGGCGTCCTGGCGGTCGGGCGGAGCGGCGCGTTCAGCGCGGGCACGATCACCGGCAACCTGTCCCAGACCGCGTCGGGCATCCTGGCCTTCGACGCGGATTTCTCCGGCCGGCGGAACGATGTCCTGACGATCCAGGGCGACGCCGCCCTGGCCGGCCGCATCCGGCCCGTCCTGACCACCGTCCTGCCGAACATCGCCCTGCCGGTCTTCAGTGTGACCGGCACGGTCTCCGGCGGCCTGACCGGGGAGCCATCGGCCCTGTTCAGCTACGGCGTGACCCGTTCGGCCAATACCTTCTCGGTCACCGCGACGGGGGCCGATTTCACTCCCCCGGGCTACAACCTGCCCGAGAGCCGGACGGCCGCGGCGAACCACCTGCAGGCCGCCTGGGACGCGGGCGGGAACGCCGCGCTCGCCCCGCTGTTCGCCCTGCTGGGCAATACCGCCGATGCGGGGGGCGCGACCGCCTACGCGGCGCAACTGCGGCAACTGTCGCCCGATTCCACCTTCGCCCCCGGCGCGCGTGGCATGGCCGCGGCCCAGAACTTCGCCAACGCCACCCTGAGTTGCCCCGAGTTCCAGGGCACTACGGCGATGCTCACCGAAGGCTCCTGCGCCTGGCTGCGGATCACCGGCCGCACCGCCGGCCAGGACAGCGGCAACGGCGTGACCAGCTACCGGCTGAGCTCCTCAACCTGGCAGATCGGCGGCCAGCAGGCGGTCGGCGCGGGCTGGTTTGTCGGCGGGTCGCTGGCCTACGAAAGCAGCCGCCTGTCGAGTGAGGACCAGCTCAATTCCGGCAAGGGCCAGGCGGGTTTCGCGGCCCTGACGGTGAAATACCAGACCGGGCCCTGGCTGTTCGGCGCCGCGGCCTTTGGCGGGGCGGGACAGTTCGATACCTCCCGCGTCATCACGCTGCCCGGCTTCGGCGCCGTCGCCAAGGGCAATCCCGACACCGCCAATCTCGGGCTGCTGCTGCGCGCGAGCTACACGATCGGGCGGGAAGAGTTCTACCTGCGCCCGACCCTCAGCCTCAGCACGATCCATGTCCGCACCGGCGCCTACCGGGAAAGCGGGGGCGGCGTGCTCAATCTCTCGGTGAACAGCGCCTCGCAGACGACCGCCATGCTGACCCCGATGCTGGAGGTCGGCGGCCGGATCGCGCTGGACGATTCCATGACGCTGCGCCCCTTTGTCAGCGCGGGCGTGAGCGTGCTGAGCACCGACCAGTGGCAGCAGACCGGACGGCTGGTCAGCGCGCCCGCCGGGGTTGGCGGTTTCTCGACCGCGGTGCCGATCGACCGGATCGTCGGCCGGGTGTCGGCGGGCGTGCAGCTCTATACCGGGGGGATGCTGGATGTCCGCCTGATGTACGAAGGCGAGTATGGCGGCAACCTGACCGCTCATGGCGGGTCCCTGGTCATGTCGCTGAAATTCTGAATCCAGACAATCGCAGCCGAGCGCCGCGTTGCCGCGTCGGCCGGTTGCCATTATGGTTTCGACGCCGTGGCGGAGGCGATCGGACAAGCCGCGCGCCCATCACGCAACCGGGGATCAGGGTGATGTGGGATTGGCGTCGGTTGACCCGGGCGGCGGCCCTGGCTGTTTCGGTTTCTGGTTGTGCCTCCATGGTCGTGCCCGATTCGACCCCGTTGCCCGAGGCGCGGATCATGCCGCCCGGCAGCGAAACCATTTCCTCGGGCGGCTACCGGTACGGCACGCTGTCCAGGCCGTCCGACCCCGATGACCGCCTGATCGTCCTGGCCATGTCGGGCGGAGGCAAGCGATCCGCCGCGTTCAGCTATGGCGCCCTGCAGGCAATGCGGGACATGCAGGCGCCCGGCCCCTCCGGCCCCTCATCCTTCCTGAGCCAGGTCGCCGTGATCACCGGCATCTCCGGCGGCAGCTTCACGGCCGCCTACTACGGCCTGCACCGTGACGCCGCCTTTGGCCGGTACGAGCAGGATTTCCTCTACCGCGACACGAACTCCTACATCTTCGGCATCTATCTGCTGCCCTGGAACTGGACCTGGATCAGCGATCCCGCGGTGGGCACGAACGACTTCATGGAACGCGTCTACGACCAGACCATGTTCCATGGCGCAACCTACAAGGATATGACGAAGCTCGGCCGGCCGATGATCGCGCTGGGCGCCACCGATATCAGCTACGGCCAGCCCTTTGCCTTCACGCAAGAATACTTCGACCTGATCTGCTCGGACCTGGAAGCCCTGCCGCTCTCGCGCGCCGTCGCGGCCTCCAACGGTTTTCCCGGCCTGTTTTCCCCGGTCACCCTAACCAACCACCGCGCCGCCTGCGGCACGCGGACGCCCGCCTGGCTGCGCGCCATCCCGGCCAAGGACCTCCAGGACCCGCTCTCCCGCCTCGGCGAACAGGCCCGTGTGCTCGGCCGCTACCTTGATCCCGAGGAAACCAAGTACGTCCATCTCGCCGATGGCGGGATCACCGACAATCTGGGTCTGCGGATCGTCGGCGGGCAGATGCAGGCGATGACCGCCGCGCCGACCTTCATTCGCTCCCAGGGCTATGATCGGTTGCGCCGGATCGTCGTGATCTCGATCGACGGGGAAGGGGCGCAGGATACCTCGGTCGCCCGAGCGCGGTATGTCGGCGGGGTGTTCTCCCTGCTGGGCTTGGTCAGCGGGGCGCAGATCGATCGCTATAACTTCGAGACGATGAGCGCGGTGACCCGGCAGTTGCAGGACGTGCAGGCCAATCTGCGCCAGACTCGCTGCGCGACGGCCCGGATCATCGATGGCGCGGCCTGCGATGACGTGACGGCGGAGCTGATCCACGTCTCCCTGGCCGGATTGCCGGCGGGGCCGGAGAAGGACAAGCTGTTGGCCATCCCGACGGGCCTGACCCTGGCACCGGACGACGTCGACGCCCTGGTCGCGGCGGGGGCGAAAGCGGTGCGCGAGTCCAGCCAACTGCAAGGCGTGATCGCGGCGCTGAAGCCCAGGCCGGTGCGGGCGGTTGCCCGGCGCTAGGCGGGTGAAGCGCCGGGGTATGCTCCTCCCCACTTTTCCGAATGGCCCGCCCGGTCCATCATGACGGACCAACACCCAAGGCGGGAGGAAGAACACATGGCAGACCGTATCGCGGTTATCACGGGCGCCGGCAGCGGCATCGGACGGGCTTCGGCGCTGGCGCTGATGGGCGATGGCTGGTCGGTCGCGCTGGCCGGGCGCCGCAAGGACGCGCTGGAGGAAACCGCCGGCATGGCCACGGGCGGCCGTTCCCTGATCGTGCCGACCGATGTCGCTGATCCCGACCAGGTCGTCGCCCTGTTCGCCAAGGTGAAGGAGACCTACGGCCGCGTCGACATGCTGTTCAACAACGCCGGCGGCAACGTCCCCACGACCAATTTCGGTGACTTCACGTGGGAGCAATGGCGCCGGGTCGTCTCGGTCAACCTCGACGCGATGTTCCAGTGCGCCAACCAGGCGTTCCGGATCATGCGGGACCAGTCGCCGCAGGGCGGGCGGATCATCAACAACGGCTCGATTTCGGCCCATGTGCCGCGGCCGGGCTCGGTCGCCTATACCTCGACCAAGCATGGCGTCACCGGCCTGACCAAGTCGATCGCGCTGGACGGGCGGCAGTATGACATCTGCTCCTGCCAGATCGACATCGGCAACGCCGCGACGCCGATGACCGCGCGTTCGACCAACGGGCAGTTGCAGCCCTATGGCCAGATGGCGCAGGAGCCGCGGTTCGACGTCAACCATGTCGGCCAGCAGATCCTGTTCATGTCCAACCTGCCGCTGGAATCGAACGTGCAGTTCGTGACCATCATGGCGACCAAGATGCCGTTCATCGGCCGAGGCTGATCGACGACCCTTGCCAGCCGTCCGCGAGGGCGGCTGGTTTGTTTCCAGCCGGCATAACCGTTGACCCTCCGAACGGTGCCACCATGACGAGGTGGCCACGACAAGGGGCAACCTCGAAGCCGCCTGGTATCACTCGCAGCGCCGGCCCGGGTCGTGGAACAGGCACAAGGGCGCCTGCTCTGGGGCCTCGGCGCCGAAGCAGGCGATCCTGGGCATCCCGGGATCGTTCCGGGCGATCATCGCGTTGTAGCCGCCCTGGTCCGGGATCGGCCGGATCGGTTCCTGCCTGCCGTGACGCTGATAGGAAAAGCGCAGCGTCACCCGGCTGTCGGGCAGGCTGATCTCCGATGCCGAATCCGAGAAGAACAGCGGCACGTCCCGATGCAGATAGGCTTGGCCGCCGCTGTCGATCAGCCGCATGTCCCGCACCGCCAGGCCGCACAGGTCGGGCAGGCGGCTGGCCGCGAGGAAGGCGTCGATGGACGGGCGGTTGAACGACCAGCGTCCCGCGAGGGCGGGGCCCGTGGCGCCATGCCAGGACAGGCCCGCCCAGCCCAGCAGCAGGACGGCGATCCAGGCGGGGCGGCGTTGCCCGAAGCGCTCCAGCAGTGCCGCGACGCCGAGCGCGATCAGGATGGGGGCGGCGGTGAGGGTGAGATAGATGAACCGGACTTCCTTGTGCGGCACGGCCGTGTGGACCAGCAGGGTCGCCAGCGCGGCGAGCCCCAGGACCGGTGCCCGCGTCGCGCCCAGCACGGCCAGCAGCAGGAGAAGCGGCATCGGCCAGAGTGCCACGTCCAGATAGGACAGGTAGTAGGTGGCCGGGTCGACGCCCATCGCCGATCCCACGCCGTCGGCCGTGTTGCGCAGGAAATGCAGCCAGGTGGACTGGAACGGCGCCCCCCAGGTGATCCAGTCCAGCAGCCCGCCGGCGATCAGCGCGACCGGAACCCCGCCGGCCAGCACGGGCCGCCAGCGCGCCCAACGCAGCCGATACTGCCACAGCGCGATCGCGGCCATCGCCGGCCCGTACTGATACCGCAGGCAGGCTGCCAGCCCGAGGCAGGCTCCGGCGGCCAGCAAGGCTCGCTGCGACGGTTCGGCCCGTTCATCCCCCAGACCGATCGCCAGGATGACCAGATGCGCCGCGATCATCTCGGTCAGCACGGCGGGGGAGAACCAGACCAGGTCGAACCAAAGCGCGCAGAACCCGCCGGCGAGGACCGCCGAACCCAGCCCATCCCTGCGTTCGGCCATGCGGAAGCCGACCCAGACGACGCTCAGGGACAGCAGGACGCAGGCGGAGCGGATCAGGGTCAGATAGGCCTGCGGGCCGTCGCCCAGCAGGACACCGACCCGCATCAGGCCGGCCAGCAGCCCGGGCAGCAGCCAGGATCGGATGCCGTCGTGATACTCCCACGGCACGATCCCGTCGCCGAAGGCCAGCCGATGGCCCTGTTCCAGGTACTGGAACGTCTCATCGGCGAAGATGACATAGGTCTGGGTCAGCATCGCGCCCAGCCGGACAGCCAGCGCCAGCAGCAGGACGCCGGCCAGGCAGAGCGCGCGCGTGGTCATCCGATCAGGCGGATTGCGCGCTCGGATCAGCGTTCGGCTGGCTCGTGATATGGGTCGCGACCCCGTCGCTCGGGTGGACGGCGACGATGTTCAGCCCGAACGCGTAGCGCTGGTAGCCGTGCGAGGCGAGCACGCTGTCGAGGTCGGCGGCCGGGGTCTTCAGCCGCTCCACGATGATCACCGGCAGGCAGCGGCCGATGGTGCGGGCGGCGCCGGCCAGCACCTCCAGCTCCATCCGTTCCACGTCGATCTTCAGCAGGTCGAGCCGCGGCAGGTCCAGGCTGTCGATCGTGATGGCGCGCACCACAGCGGTGCGGGCCTCCGAGTGATCGATCGCCTGGCCGATCTGTTCCACGTTCGGGCCGGGCCGCAGTTCCAGGCTGCCGAAGGAGGCAGGTGCCGTGTGGTTCAGTTCGGGGATGCGGAGCGTGCCGACCTCCGACGTGACGGCGGCGTGGATGGCGCGGGCGTTGAAGCAGTTCGACAGGGCGATGTTCCCGGCGAGGGCGTAGAAGACACGCTCCTGCGCCTCGATCGCCACGACCTGGCCCCAGCCGGTCATGGTCCTGGCCCATTCCAGGGTGAAGACGCCGATATTGGCGCCGCAATCCAGCGCGACCACGCCATCGCCATGGTATTTCCGGCGAAGCTGGAGGATGCGCGCGCCCTGTTCGGCCTCCATTTGGTCATAGGTGCCCTGGCGCAGCATCGTCCCGCCGACGCCATAGAGGTTGCCGGGGGAGGGGATGTGGAAGTCGAAACGATTGAGGATCATCGCGCCCTGGTCGGTGGCGGCGAGGATGAAGGCCAGGGTACGCGGAGGATAGGCCATGCGGAGGTCCCTGGCATGCGTGGATCGTGGCGGGGTCCGCCGTCAGTCGGCGGCGACACCCAGCGCGTCGAGGCGCACACCCTCCGCATAGGCGCGGACCATGTCGCCGAACTGTGCGAAGATCGCGCGCGACAGGCTGTCGGCGGGCCAGTCGTATTCGGGATGCCACTGCACGCCCACGGCGAACCCGGGCGCCGGGCGGCTCGGGGTGGAGATGACCCGCACCGCCTCGATCGTGCCATCCGGGGCGATGCCCTCGGCGACCAGGCCGGGGGCGATGCGGTCGATGCCCTGGTTGTGGAGGGAGTTCACGGCGATCTGGTTCGTCCCGGCAAGCTGGTGCAGCCAGCCGCCCGGGGTCACGCGGATGGCGTGCGCCTTGCCCTGGCGGACCTTGGAGGACGGCTGCATCGGGGTGGAATGGTCTATCCGGTCCGGCAGGTCCTGCAGGCGCTGGTGCAGGGAACCGCCCAGCGCGACGTTGAGTTCCTGGAATCCGCGGCAGATGGCGAGGACCGGCACGCCGCGCGCGATGGCGGCGCGGATCAGCGGCAGGGTGATGTTGTCGCGGGCCGTGTCCTCATGCGTGCCTTCCGCGTGCGGCGGGCCGTCATAGAAGCTCGGGTGCACGTTTGACCGGCTGCCGGTCAGCATGATGCCGTCCAGCCGGTCCAGCAGGGTCTCGATATCGGCGGTCGGGCCGTTCGCGGGCATCAGGACCGGGACGCCGCCGACGACGTGATCGGTCGCCC
>CANJSR010000016.1 GCA_947476855.1 Acetobacteraceae bacterium | reverse complement strand
GCATGCTCCAGACCCAGTTGCAGGCGACCTATGCGCTGACCGCGCAGATCTCGCAGCTCAGCATGGTCCGCTACATGCCCAGCGTTTGATAGAAAGTGTGATGAAAATGAAGTTCGGCAGAATGCCGGCCTACGCGCTGTCCCTCGGCCTGTTCGCCGCGGGGCTGTCAGCTCCCGCGCCCGTCCAGGCGCAGATCCTGTTGCGCGACTTGGTGTCGATCGAAGGGATCCGGAGCAACCAGCTTCTGGGCTACGGCTTGGTGGTCGGGTTGCAGGGCACCGGCGATACCTTGCGAAATTCCCAGTTCACCCAGCAGTCGCTGACCGCGATGCTGGAGCGGATGGGCGTGAACGTGACTGGCCTGCAGATGCAGACCAAGAACACGGCTGCGGTCGTCGTCACGGCGACCCTGCCGGCCTTCACCCGCCAGGGCGCGCCGATCGACGTGCAGGTCTCCTCCCTCGGCGATGCCAAGTCTTTGCAGGGCGGCCAGTTGATGGTCACCCCGATGATGGGCGCGGATGGAGAGGTTTATGCCGTGGCCCAGGGACCCGTCGTCGTCGGCGGCCTGGTCGTCACCGGCGCGGCGCAGCAGGTGAAGCAGGGCGTGCAGACCAGCGGCCGCATCCCCGGCGGTGCCTCGGTCGAGCGGGAGGTGCCGAATTCCCTCGATGGGCTTACGACGTTGCGCCTGACTTTGCGAAATCCGGACTTCACCACCGCCACCCGGATCGAGCAGGCCATCAACGCCAAGCTCGGTGGCGCCGTCGCCAACGCGACCGACATCGGCGCGGTGACCGTCGAGATTCCGGCTGCCTATGCCAACCGCGTCACCGCGCTGGTGGCGCAGATCGAGCGCCTGCCGGTCCAGCCCGACCTGCCGGCCCGCGTGGTGATCGATGAAAAGAGCGGCACGATCGTGATCGGCGCGGACGTGAAGCTCGATCAGGTCGCGGTGACCCATGGCAATCTGATCGTGCGCGTGACCGAGACCCCGCAGGTGAGCCAGCCTGGCCCGTTCTCCAATGGGCAGACGGTGGTGGTGCCGAACACGCAGATCGACATCAACGACCAGTCGAACAAGAAGCTTCAAGTGGTGCGCCGGTCGGCGACACTGCGGGACCTGGTGACCGGCCTGAATGCGCTGGGCCTGGGTCCGCGCGACCTGATCCAGGTGCTCAACGCACTCAAGGCCTCCGGCGCGCTGCATGCCGAGGTCGTGTTCATGTGATGCTGACGGGGGCGGCCGGTTCGGCGGCCCCCGTCTCCGGTCAACACCGGCGACGCGGGTCGAGGCCCCCTGGGTCTGCCTACCCGTGGTTCCGGGCGCGCCGATCCGTCGTCCCGGGCGCAGGCCCGGGACCCACGACTTTCCCAGTCCTCAACAGTCAGGTCACGGTCGGCAGCGCCTCTGCCCCGATGACGTCCCGGGCGCGCCGATCCGTCGTCCCGGGCGAAGGCCCGGGATCCACGACTTTCCCAGTCCTCAACAGCAAGTCACGGTTGGCGGCGCCGGAGTCAACCGCGGCCGCCGCCCACCGCCTCACCCCATGGCGGTGATCTGCAACGCCGACAGCATCCCCGCCGGCAGCTTGTTCCCCCGCCTGGACCCCTGCGCCTGCGCCCCGTCATGGTTGTTGCGGGACACCACCTCGGCCAGGGACGCCATCATCATCCGCTCGGACGTTGAAACGCGCCGCCGCGGCGTGCTGACGCCCCAACCCAGAGCGCCGGCATCCGGCGGGTCGGCCCGCTTTTCCCCCGCGCTCTTGTCCGCGAAGGCCATCGGTCCGTTCGGGATCGCCGCCCCGATATCGGAGAACGCCTGTCCAACCTTGTCGCGGATGCGCTGCAGGAACGTCTTCACCGAGAGCGCCGATCCGTCCGGCGCATAGAACAGGGTCGTATTCGACCGCGCGGCATCCGGCAGGATGCTGGCAGCCGCCTGCGACTCCGGGGCACTCAGCATCCGGCGGGCGCCGGCGCTGCCCAGGAAGTGACCCAGATAGATCTCGGCCGCCTCGGGCGTCCGCCCCAGCCCCGATTCCAGCTTGTCCGCGATCTCCCGCAGATGATTGCCCGCCATGGCCGAGGCGACGCGCGGATCGCTCCGCATCGCCAGGATGCGCTGACGCTGCCCCGCGTCGTCGACCGTCAGGCGGCCGCCGCGGTTGACGACAGCCCCCGCCTCGACATCCAGCCCGTGCTGCGGGCCGTGCGTGCGAATTGCGTTCAGCCAGGTCTGCTCGGTGAACTGGAACAAGCCAGTCGCCGAGGACGTGCCGGCGCGCGCATCCGGGCGGAAGCCGCTTTCGATCTTCGCCGAGGCCATCAGCAGGTCGAACTGAGTGCCGGTCGTCATGGCGGCCTCTCGGACCGCGGCGGTAATGGATGGGTCGGCCACGGCCCGGACGATCCGGGCGGCGGTTTCATTGGGGGTCGATCCGATGGGCACAAGGTTCTCCTGCGGCCGGGGAAATTCTGCGAAAAAATTGGCTGGCGTCGGTATATGCGAAATGCTAATGGAAGTCGACCCGCGAAATGCGGGGGTGGCTCCTCCATAACGGTGAAACGACGACATGTGGCAAATCATTGGGCTGATCGGGGTCTTCGCCACGATCATCACCGGCTACACGATAGCCGGCGGTAAGTTCGGGGTGATCCTTCACGCCCTCGGTCCGGAACTCATCATCATCCTCGGGTCCGGCATCGCGACCATGCTGGTCAGCAATGATTTCTCGACCGTCACCAAGCTGCTGGGCAAGTTCTCCAAGCTGGTTTCTGGTCCGGCCTGGAAGAAGACCGACTACGTCGACGCGCTCTGCATGCTGTTCCTCCTGGCCCGTATCGCCCGGCAGGAAGGCAACATGGCGCTCGAGAAGCACATCGAGAATCCCGAGTCGTCCGTCGTCTTCTCCCGCTACCCGCGCCTGCTGAAGGATCATCACCTGATCGTCTTCGTCAGCGACGTCTTCCGCAGCATCACCATGAACTTCACCGACCCCCATAAGGTCGGCGAAATGATGGAAACGGAGATCGAGAAGCACCATACGGAGGAGCTGCGCGCCGCCAAGGCCCTCGCCGCCGTCGCCGACGCCCTGCCTGCCCTGGGAATCGTCGCCGCCGTGCTGGGCGTCATCAAGGCCATGGGCGCGATCAGCGAATCACCGGAAGTGCTGGGCGCCATGATCGGCGCGGCCCTGGTGGGCACGTTCCTGGGCGTGCTGCTCGCCTATGGAATCGTCGGCCCCATCGCCGCCCGCATCAAGGGCGTCATCGAGGAAGAGGGCCTCATGCTCGGCATGGTGCGCCAGGTGATCATCGCGCACCTCGAAGGTCTGGGCCCGCAATTGGCCGTCGAGGTCGGGCGCCGGTCGGTGCCCACACGCTTCCAGCCGAGCTTCCAGGAATTGGATGAGTCTGTTTCGGAGACGGCGAAGTCCGTCCGCACGAAGGAGGGTTGATCATGCGCAACTGGCTTTATCGCACCGCCCTGGGCCTGTCCCTGATGGTTCCCGCCGCCGCCCTGCCGCCACCCGCCGTGGCGGCCGAGGCCCCGGCCCGCGCGCCGGCCTACATCGTGGTCAAGGCTTTCCAGTTGAAGTCGGTCGCTCGGCTGAGCTTCGGCTTCGACCGGATGGCGGACCCCAGGCTGGTGCCGATCCCGCGCGGCGTGGAACTCCACCTGGACGCCGACGTGCCGTTCCGCCTGAATGGCCTGCCGCAACTGAAGCAGATTGAATCCGTCACCGAACGGACCGAGGACGGCAAGCGCATCGTCGCCGTGCGCTTCACCTGCGACTGCACGGTGCAGACCAGCCGGTCCGGCAAGTCCTATCGCCTCGATATCCATGAACCGATCGCCGCGGCGGCCCTGCCTCCGTCGGCGACGGTCGCCGCCATCTCACCCGCGCCGGTCGCACCGCCGGCCACCGCGGTTGCGGCCGTGGCCGTATCGCCTGCCGCTCCCACGCCTGCCGCTGTGCCAGCGCCGTCCGCCACCCGCGCCGTTACCGCGCCGCCCGCTGCCTCCGCCGTCGCGACGCCACCGGCCACGCCCGTCGTCCCGGTCGCAGCGACGCAACCCCTCGTCGCCGCGCCAACGGCGGTCGCCGTCAGGGGCTTCCAGTTCAAGACCGGAGCGAAGCTGAGCTTCGGCATCGGCAAACTGCCCGACCCCGTCGTGCGCCCGGTCGATGGTGGCGTGGAACTGACCCTGCCGCCCGGCGCCGCTTTGAACGCCACCGGCCTATTTAAGCCGCGCCAGATCGAGTCCGTCGACACGCGCGCCGACGCCAGCGGCCAGGTCGTCCAGGTCCGTTTCTCCTGCAACTGCGAAATCCGGACATACCGAGACGGCAACAACTTTGCCCTGGAACTGAAGCAGGGCCCCAACAAGCCGGTCGTGGCCGCCACCCCGGCCCCCGCGGCCCCCGTGGCCGCTGAACTCAACGCCCTGCGTGACAGCCTGACCGCCAAGGTGGCCGAACTGAATGCCCCGTCGCCGGCCGCGCCGCCCGCGACACAGCAGCCCAGCGGCCCGACCACGAGCGCGGCCCCGCCAGTGGTCGCCCAACCAGTGGTCGCCCAACCGGCGGTCGCCCAACCCGTGGTAACCCAGCCGGTCACCACCGCGCCGCGCGCCCGGACGAGGTGCGCGCCGGACCAGACGATGGCGGGCTGGAAGGGCAATGCCCCTTTCCCCGCGCGCCTGATCGCCCTGCGCGCCGAACTCGCCAAGGCCAATGAATCGGTGTCGTCCCTGGCCGCCCTGGCCGAATTCTACGTTGCCCACGGCATGCCGGCCGAGGCCCTCGCCGTTGCCGAAGAGGCCGACCCCGAGGAAGCCACGCCCACCGACATGGCCCGCTTGAACAAGGTCGCCGACCTCGCGCGCCTGCTGCGCGGCGTGCGGATCCAGCCGGACTCGCCCCTGCTGACGCAGCGCGCGGATTGTGACCGCACCGACATCCCGCTCTGGCGTGCCATGGCCGCCGCGGTGGCGGGTGACTCCACCCAGGTCGTGCGCGACGCCGACCAGGCCCGCGACGTCCTGGCCCATCTGCCGCCGCCGCTGCCCCAGATGCTCGCCCTCCGTCTGGCCGATGCCGCGCCCGAGGACATGAACACCCAGCGTGCCATGGCGGCCGCGGTGCGAAACTCGGAAATGGGTGGGCCGGAGGAGGCCGCCGGCCGCTTCCTGCTGCATGCCCGCATCGCCCGCCTGCGCGGCGACACCATCGAGGAGACCAGCTTCCTGGAGCGCGCGATCCGCACCAACGCGATCGTGCCGTCCTTGATCGCCCGCGTCCGCCTGGCCGAAATCCGCGCCTCCAAGGATGGCGCGGAAGGGGCGGCGAGCGAGGCGATCCTGGGTGACGCCGGCCGTGTCTACCGCGACTCGCCGTTCGGGCAGAGCGCGGCGGCCACCCTGGCGGAACGCCGGCTGCGCCTGGGCGACTATGCCGGCGCCCTGGCCGTGGCGGATGCCAGCACCGATGGCAAGGCCGGCCGCATGAGCGACAGCGTGGGCGCCCGGCTCGCCGCACGCGTGCTGCGGAAGATGCTGGTCGACGGCACCGCCACCGACCTGCCCGCGGCCGAGGACCGGATGCTGCTGTTCTGGCACTACGGCGCCTATGCCACGCCGGGTGAGAAGGGTGACGACATCCGCGTCGCCGCCGCCCGCCTGATGCTGGACGAGGGCCTGCCCGAAGCCGCGCTGGACGTCACTCGGCAATTGTCCGACGCGGTGCTGCGTTCTCCGCAAGGGGCATTGCTGCGTGCCCGGACCGAGGCCCAGGCTGGTGATCCCGGCGCGGCGCTCGCGATGCTGCGCCGCCTGCCGTCCGAGGACGAAACCCGCCGGATCGCCGCCGACGCGATGGTGCGGCTGGGCCGTCCCGTGGACGCCGCGCGGGAGATGGAAGCGATGACCGCTCCGGCCGACCAGGTGCGGCGCGCGCACCTGCTCTATGAGGCGAAGGCCTGGGAAGACGCGGCTGGCGCCTATGCCACCGTGCTGCGGAACCCGGCCACCGCGAAGGAAGCGAAGGCCGACGCCGCCGATCGTTACGCGCTTGCCATCGCGATGTCCGGCGGTCGCCCGGCCGAGGACCTGCGCGGACTGGGCGGCCTGGCGGGCAAGGTCCTCCGTGCGCTGCCGGTCGCCACGGCGTCGATCGATCCCACCGCGCCGGTGAACGCGCTGCGTGGTGCCCTGGAACGGGCCGGCGCGATCGAGGCTCTGCTGCCTCCGGTCCCGCGCGCCCAGCCGACCAAGCCCGCGCCCACCGGCCGGCAGGGGACCTGAACCATGGACGGACCAACATACGTCACGCTCTCGGCGCAGGTCGCGCTGCAGCGGCAGCTTGAAATCGTTGCCAACAACGTCGCGAACTCCAACACCACGGGCTACAAGGCCGACCGCCAGCTTTTCCAGAGCTATGTCCAGAAGCTGGCCGTGCCGGGCGACTCGATTTCGTTCGTGCAGGACCGCGCCACCTACATCGACATGTCCGACGGCCCGGTGAACCTGACCGGCGCCCCGCTGGATGTCGCGATCACGGGTGACGCCTTCTTCGGCGTCAGCGGCCCGAACGGCACGGTCTACACCCGCGACGGCCACTTCCAGCTCGGCTCGGATGGCACGCTGATGAACAGCAGCGGCTTTCCCGTCGTCAGCCCGGATGGGGAGCCGATCCAGCTTCCCGCCAACTTCTCCCAGCCGCGCATCACCGGCGAGGGTGCGATCCATGTCCGCGTCAACGGCGTCGAGCAGATGGTCGCCCAGCTTGGTCTGTTCCGCACGGCCGATCCGCTGGCCATGCGAAAAATCGGCGGCTCGACCTTCAGCGCGCCCGCGGGTGCGATGCAGCCTGTTGATACAGCCGAAGCCGGCCGCGCCCGTGTCGTGCAGGGCGGGTTGGAGTCGTCGACCGTCCAGCCGGTGCTCGAAATCTCGAACATGACCGCGCTGAGCCGAGCGTATGAGCGGCTTCAGACGTTGCTGAGCGACGACAATGATCGTGAGCGGAAGATGATCGAAACCCTGGGGCAAACCGGCTGATCCCCCACAGCCTGAAGGAGCAGAACGCCAATGATGCGATCCCTGAGCATCGCCGCCACCGGCATGCAGGCCCAACAGACCAACGTTGAAGTCATTTCCAACAATATCGCCAACGTCAGCACCACCGGCTTCAAGCGCAGCATGGCCGCCTTCCAGGACCTGCTGTACCAGTCCGCGGCGCGCCCCGGCACTGTCTCCTCGGAGCAGGGCACGGTGCTGCCGACCGGCACACAGATCGGCCTGGGCGTGCGAAACGCAGGTGTGAACCGCGTGCTGACGCAGGGCAGCCTGACCCAGACCGACAACCCGCTGAACGTCGCCGTCGACGGGCGCGGCTATTTCGGTGTGAAGCTGCCCAGCGGCGACACCGCCTATACGCGGGACGGGTCGTTCAACCTGTCCTCGACCGGGATGCTGGTGAACAGCGAGGGCTTCCAGGTGGAGCCTGGCATCAGCATCAACCCGACCTCCACCGCCGTCACCATCAACCAGGCGGGCCAGGTGATCGAGACGCTGCCGAACGGCAAGCAGAACACCGTCGGACAGTTGCAACTGTTCCAGTTCGCCAATGAGGCCGGGCTGGTCGCGCTGGGCGGCAACAACTTCCAGCAGAGCGAGGCCTCCGGCGATCCGGTGCAGGGCCTGCCCACCGACCAGGGCTTCGGCTCGGTCCGGCAGGGCTACCTGGAGTCATCCAACGTCAACGTGGTGCAGGAGATCACATCGCTGATCCAGGCGCAGCGGGCCTATGAGCTGAACAGCAAGATCATCCAGGCCGCCGACCAGATGCTCCAGACCACCAATCAGGCGCGCTGACATGTCCGGTCTCTTGCGAAAACCCATAATGGCGCTGCCGTTGCTTCTGCTGGCTGGTGCGCCGGCGATGGCCGAGGACGTCTGGGTCGCGGCGCGTGCGCTGATGCCCGGCGACATCCTGGGCGACGACGACGTCACGGCCCGCACCCTGCCGCGCCCGCGTTCGGACGCGGTCCCGGCCACGAACGACCTTGTTGGCATGGAGGTGCGGCGGCGCGTGCCGGCCGGCGCACCGCTTGGCAACCGCGATGTCGGGCCCCGCGCGCTGGTGAAGGCGAATGCCACCGTCACCGTGATCTGGAACGTCGGCACGCTGTCGCTGTCGATGCAGGGCCGGGCGCTTCAGGCCGGCGCGCTGGGCGAAGAAATCCGGGTTTTGAACACCAACAGTTCGCGCACCGTGCGCGGCACCGTCCTGGCCAGTGGCCAGGTGGAAGTGAAGGCAATGCCATGAACCGCTCCACAACTTCCCTGGCCTTGCTGGGGCTGCTGGCCGTCGCGGGCTGCGACAGTCTCGATTCGTTCCAGAAGCCGCCGAATTTCAGCGCGCCTGGCGTGGTCGACAACATTCCCCGGCCCGAGGCCACGGCGGTGACCATCGCCGCCGCCAATGTCGCGCAGTTGCCGCCGGCGATGCGCGGCTCGCTGTGGCGCCCCGGGTCCAAGACCTTCTTCCGCGATCCGCGCGCGCGTGGCGTGGGCGATCTGCTGACGGTCGCGGTCAACCTGAAGGAACAGGCGGAGTTCGCCAATCAGACGACCCTGGACCGCAACACCAATACCGGCATGCAGGCGACGGCCATGATGGGCCTGGGATCGTTGATCGGACGGGTCATTCCGGGCCTGGCCAACACCGATCCGACGATCAGTGTGGAGGGCAACAACCGCACCATCGGCAAGGGCGACATCAAGCGCGCCGAGAACATCGTCATGAATGTCGCCGCGACCGTCGTGCAGGTGCTGCCGAACCAGAACCTGGAAATCGCCGGCAGCCAGGAAATCCGCCTGAACAACGAACTGCGCCAGTTGCAGATCCGCGGCATCGTCCGGCCCGAGGATATCCGGTCCGACAACACCATCGCCTCGGACAAGATCGCCGATGCCCGCATCGAGTATGGCGGCCGAGGCGTTTCCTCCACCATTCAGCGGCCGACCTGGGGGCAGGATATCCTGACCCGTATCGCGCCGTTCTAGAGCATGATCGGCCTGAGCGTACACGTCACAGGCCGTGAATCATGCGATCAAACAAAGAGCTAGAGCGCGTTCTCCGTTTCCGGTCAGGCTGAACGCGCTCTAGTCCCTATTGAAGGAGCAACGACATGACACCTGTCATGCACAGACGCGCGATGATCCTGGGGGGCCTGGCTCTGGCCCTCGGGGCGGCGTCCGCGGCGGGGGCGGCTGAACCGCCCCCTGGCCCGCCCAAGCCGGTATTCGTCGCGCTGGGTGATTTCACCATCAACCTGCATGGCAAGAGCGAGCAGTTCGGCTTCGTCGTCATCAGCGTCACAGTGCAGGTGGTGCCGGAGGCGGCGAATGGCCTGCGGGACATCATGCCGCGGGTGAAGGAAGGGGTGATGCGCCGCCTGATGGTGCTGGCCGATCGCGGCGCGCTGCTGCCTGGCCAGACCGATCCGCTGATCCTGAAGGAGATCCTGGCGGAGACACTGAACAAGCTGAAGCCGGACGCGGTTCAGGAAGTCCTGATCACCCGGCTGATGTACGGCTGAGTTCGCGGTGTCGCGGGTTCAGTCCATGGCCATGGCCATGTTGTGCCTGATCGCGATCGGCGGTCCGGTGGCCCTGGTGGGCGTTTTCCTGCGGGGTATGCGCCGGATGCCGACGCGTCCCTGCGCATCAATGACGACCGAGGGGTTGCCGACCAGGCAAGGCGTGGTCGACAACCCCTCGGAGTAGTTCAGCTCGCGGACTGTACGGCGTTGGCCGGGACTTCCTGTCCGTTCTTCAATTGCAGCATCCAATCTCCACTCGCGGACTGGTTGACACTTGTCACCACACCGGTCGCGGTCATCGTTCCAGCCTGCTTCAACGTGGAGCCGCCGCCGGCCTTGCTGGTGCCGACCAGGCCCACGGCATAGCTGCCGGCCGGCAGCCGGTTTCCCTTCGCGTCATTGCCGTCGAACGTCACCGATCCGGTATTGCCCTTCGCGGGGATCGTGCGGACGATGACGCCCGATTCGTTGCGGATCGCGACCTGGGGATCGGACAGCGACGGGTCGGTGACCGTGAAGTTCAGCGGCGCGGACACGCTGCCGGAGGCCGGCACCGTCACCGCGTTCGCGGGCGCCGTCACGGTCTTGTTCACCATGTTGGAATACTGCCCCAGCGCCAGGCCGGACAGCGACTTCGACATCGAGGTCAGGGCGCTGTTGCTCTTCACAAGCTGCTCGACCGAGGTGAACTGCGCCAACTGTGCCACGAACTGCGTGGGATCGGTGGGCTGCATCGGGTCCTGGTTCCGGAGCTGCGCGGTGAGCAGCGTCAGGAACTGGTTCATCTGCGTTTCGTTCGCCTTCTCGCCGACCTTGCTGGAGGCCTGTGAGTTGCCGAGTGCCGAGAGGGTCGATGTGGTGACGGTACTCATGGGGGTGGGTTCCTTACGCGCCGATCAGGCGATGATGTTCAGCAGGCCTTGGCCTGGCAGCAGGACGTGTTCGACGGACTCGGCCATGGGGCCTTGCGGGCCCCGGCCCGACTGTCCGGAGAAGGCGGGTGCGGCGTGGCCCTGGGGTGCTCCGCCGTCGGGTGCGCCGAAGCGCAGGTCGACTCCGCCGCCGGTGATGTTGACGCCGGCCTGCGCGAGTTGCTGTTCGAGCCCGGACTGATCCAACACCAGGCTGTCGTAGGTGGTCTTCTGGGCGACGGTCAGTTGCAGATCGACGCCGCCGGCATGGAAGAACAGGCGCACGGCGACGGGGCCGAGCGCGATGGGGCTGAGGTTGATGGTGAGCGTGCTCTCGCCGGCCTGGGCTGCCTTGCCGATATGGACGGCCAACTGGCGTTGGGTTTCGACAACCGGTGGTGGGGCGGGACGGCTGGCGCCTGCCTCGGCTGTGGACGAGGTGTCCATTTTCGCAAGATTTTGGGTGGGCGGCGCATCGACGCGGATGGCGTCCGCGCCCGGCGTCGGGGTCGCGGGATCGGCTGACGGCGGCGGAACCTGGTCCTCGGCCGCAAGACCGGCGGGGGCGGTGACGGCCGCATTGGGTGCGCCGATTTGTCCGGGGGCTTCCTGTACGGCGGGTGTCGCCGGGTCCTTGGGGGCCGGGGTCAGCCCGTAGGCCTGAGTCGCGGCTGGCGGGATGGCGGGGGGAACGGGTTCCGGCGCGACGATGACCGGGGCGGCCAGCAGCGTGGGGTCCTCGGCTTCGACCGGTGTTTCATCGTCGGCATCCGCGGGTTCGGCCGGGTCGCCGGCCGGCTCCGCCAGCAGGACGGTCACCGCTTCGGGTGATGGGGAGGCGGTTTGGATGACGGTGGGTGTTGTGGGCGGGGCCGCACTCTCGCTTGGCGCGTCGCCGGTCTCGGGAGCAGCCGACTCGGCTGCCGGCCGTGGCGCGGTCGACCGTTCGGGCCGCGGCGCCCGGCTCTCGGCGTGTGTCGATTGCCCAGCCATCACGGATTCGAAGTCAGTCGCGCCGCCGTCGGCCTCCGTGGGAGCGGAAGACGAACGGGCGGCACGACTGGCCCCATTGGCGGTTGAGGTGGGAGCGAGGGTTACGGTTGTCATGTGCGGGCCATTCTGGCCTGATTTCGCAAAATATCGCGCCCGGTCAGGCAAACAGGGCGTCGATGTCGTCCTGCGACGAAGCGACCACCCCGGAAGCCGCCGACATCAGGGAATCGATATCACCCTGCCCGAGACCCGCATTGCTGGGTCCGTTCAGCAGGTGCGAATCCTTCCGCAGGTCGGCGGGCGGCGCCTCATGCGGCTGGATATCGACCGATTCCTGCCATAGCGAGCTGAGCGCGATGACGCGCTTCTCGATATAGGTCAGCGCCTGCACAACCTTGCGGATGCGCTGGCCGGTCAGGTCCTGGAACGAGCAGGCCATGAAGATATCAAGGATGGCGTTGTCGATGACTTCGACATCCTTATCGATCTCCGACTCGTCCCCGGTTTCCCGGGCGGCGCGCAGGCGATGGACAGCCTCCTGCGCCTGTTCGGCGGCGTTCATGATATCGACCGCGGCGCGCTCGGTGGCGTCGACGACGGCGTCGAGTTCATCGGACGCCGATGTCAGCCTGGTATGGGGTTCGCCGGCGGGCAGCAGGCCAGCAACCTCGGATCGCGTATCCGCGATCAGGGTCGCCATGCTTTGCAGTTCCGTGCGCAGTTCCGACACGCGGGTGGCGGCTTCGCCGGAGGGGCCGACCTCGGTCAGGCGCGCGACTTCGCCGTGCAGACGCTCGACGATCTGTTCAAGACGCGCCGCCATCATGGTCGCGGTGGCGTGTCGTTCGGGGAGTGGCATGGACTTCAACATCGGACGTCGCCTTAACCCATGACAGCCGCGATCTTGGCCTTCAGCACATCCGCGGTGAATGGCTTGACGATGTAGTTGTTTACACCGGCCTTCTTCGCTTCGATCACATTCTCGGTCTTGCTTTCCGCCGTCACCATGATGAACGGCATGGTGCTGATCGCGGCGTCGCCACGGACGCGGCGCAGCAGGTCGAGCCCGGTGATCGGCTCCATGTTCCAGTCGGAAATGACCAGATCGAACTTTGAGGTCTGCAGCTTGGCGAACGCCTCGGCGCCGTCGCTGGCCTCATCAACATCGGAAATCCCGATCTTGTTCAGGAGATTTCGCAAAATACGGCGCATGCTGGGGAAGTCATCAACGACGAGGATTTTCATGGTGAGTCTCCATTCTGAAATCGCGCACCGGCATGGGCCGATCGCAGTGGCAGGTAGCATATCCTCCCATTTTCGCAATAGCAAAATTTCTGTTCATTTTCGCAAAACGTCGTGCTAACACCCCTTCACGAATTTTCGCATAACGCCGCGATTAGACCTGACAGGCCCAGATGGAAGAATATATCAAGGATTTCCTGGTCGAAACGCTCGAGGCGCTGGCCGTTCTCGACAACGACCTGGTCCGACTCGAAGCGGAACCGAACAACGCCAGCCGCATCAGCAGCATTTTTCGCACGCTCCATACGGTCAAGGGCACCTGCGGGTTCCTGGGCCTGACACAACTCGGCAAGGTCGCCCATGCCGGTGAGAACGTCCTTGGGCGCATGCGGGATGGCGCGCTCAGCCCGACGCCCGAAGTCATCAGCGCCGTCCTGCGTTGCATCGATGCGATCAAGGACATCACCGCGACCCTGGAATCCACCGGGCAGGAAGGGGATCGCGACGACTCGTCCCTGATCGCCGAACTGGACTCGTTCCTGGAAGCCGACGGCGGTGCGCCGGTCGCGGTGTCGGGCGACAGCGATGAACTGGCCGCGGCCTTCGCCGCCACCGTCGCGCCCGACCGCCCCCTGCCGCCCGAGATCGTGCCAACCGAGATCGTACTGGTCGCCGAACCAGTGAAGGCCGCGTCCCCCGAACCCGCGGCCGAAGCCCGCCGGGAAGGCACGATCGCCAACCAGACGATCCGCGTCGGCATCGACCTGCTCGAAGGCCTGATGACCACGGTGTCGGAGCTGGTGCTCAGCCGGAACCAGCTGCTGCAGCTTGCCCGCAACGAAAAGGACAGCCCCTTCGTCGCGCCGCTGCAACGCCTGTCGATGATCACGTCGGAGCTGCAGGAGAGCGTCATGAAGACGCGCATGCAGCCGATCGGCAATGCCTGGTCCACCCTGCCGCGCATCATCCGCGACCTGGGGCTGGAACTCGGCAAGAAGATCGAACTGGTGATGGAAGGCGCCGAAACGGAACTCGACCGCCAGGTGCTGGAACTGATCAAGGACCCGCTGACGCACATGGTGCGCAACGCGGCCGATCATGGGCTGGAGCCGACGGCCGACCGCCTCGTTGCCGGCAAGGCCGAAACCGGGCGCGTCTGGCTGACCGCGTTCCATGAAGGCGGCCACATCGTCATCAAGATCGTCGATGACGGGCGTGGCCTCAACGCCGAGAAGATCCGCCGCAAGGCCGTCGACAGCGGCCTGACGACCGAGGCCGAAGCCGCCGCGATGACGGATGTGCAGGCGTTCCGCTTCATCCTGCGTCCCGGCTTCTCGACCGCCGCCGCGGTGACCGCGATCTCCGGCCGTGGCGTCGGCATGGATGTCGTCCGCACCAATATCGAACGGATTGGCGGCACGATCGATATCGAATCGAAGGTCGGCGCCGGTTCCACCTTCACGATCAAGATCCCCCTGACGCTTGCCATCGTTCCGGCGCTGATCGTCGGGTGCGCCGGCGAACGCTTCGCGGTGCCGCAGATTTCCGTCGTCGAACTCGTCCGTGCCTCCGACACCAGTGAGCACCGGATCGAGCAGATCAGCGACACCGCGGTGCTGCGCCTGCGCGACCGGCTGCTGCCGCTGGTCGACCTGCGCCAGCTTCTGGGCCTGACCGGCAGCGCGGCGGACGACAGTGAGCGTCTGGTGATCGTGACCCAGGTCGGGTCCTGGCACTTCGGCATCATCGTCGACCGCGTCTACGACACCGAGGAAATCGTCGTGAAGCCGGTGGCGCCTGTGCTGAAGCATCTGGGCGTCTACTCCGGCAACACGATCCTGGGTGATGGCGCGGTCTGCATGATCGTCGACCCCAACGGCATCATCGCCCGCGTGGGTCGCATCGACATCTCGGCCGGGCCGCGTGGCATCGATGCCCGTTCGTCCGTCGCGTCCACGAACGCAGGGCAGGGGCGGCGGATGCTGCTCGTCCGCGCCGGCTCCGGCATGCGCAAGGCCATCCCGCTCGACCTCATCGCTCGGCTGGAGGACATCGATGTCAACGCCATCCGGCGGGCCGACGACGGCCGCCTGCTGGTGCAGTACCGCGACAGCCTGATGCCGCTGGTCCTGGCGGCGAGCGACCTGGTCATGAA
The DNA here is from genome assembly GCA_947476855.1 of Acetobacteraceae bacterium. The sequence continues at coordinate 8,808 of CANJSR010000016.1, read as the reverse complement.
GTCCTCCGGCCGGCAGCCGGTCCTGGTCTTCGCCGACCGCAACGCCCGCTGCGCCGGCGACGGTGCCGGCCGGCAGCGGCAGATGGGCCTGGTGGTCGATGAAATCCTCGACATCGTCGAGAGCGACCTGCGGATCGAGATCGACTCCGAACACCCCGACGTCGTCGGTTCCGCGATCATCGCGGGGGAGCCGACGGAAATCCTGGATGCACGCCGCCTGCTGCACCGGGAAGGTCTGAACATGGCCGATGTCCAGGCGATGATGAACGTCGCGCGGATCGAGATCGAGGAGCCCGTGTCGTGAGTGAAACAACTATGTCCGGCCTTGCGGCCATGACGCGGGGCCTGGTCACCATCCGGGTCGCGAACCAGCCGCTTGGTATCCCCGTTGGGTTCGTCCGTGACGTCCTCGGTCCGCAGGGCATTTCCAGCATCCCCCTGGCGCCAAGCGCCATCGCCGGGTCGCTGAACCTGCGGGGCCGCATCGTTACGGTACTCGACCTCCGCACGATGATGGGCCTGAGCCGCACCGAAGCGCCCGAAAAGGCGATGAACGTCGTCATCGACCTGGATGGTGAGCTCTACTCGCTGCTTGTCGACCAGGTGGGCGATGTCCTGTCCGTGGACGAATCGACCGTCGAAGCGCTGCCCCACACCGTCGCGCCCGAGTGGCGCGCCGTCAGCTCGGGCATCGTCAAGCTGAAGGACGAACTGGTTTTGATACTTGTGCCCGACACGTTGCTGGCAATGGCGAGCGTCGTGGCCAATACGGGACTCGATTCATGAACACCGCCCTGATTGTAGATGACAGCAAGGTCGTGCGTCGTTTCGCGCGCAACATTCTGGAGGGTCTCGGCTTCACCTGCCGGGAAGCCGCCGACGGCGCCGAGGCGCTGACCGCCTGCCGGACCGCCATGCCGGACCTGGTCCTGCTGGACTGGGAAATGCCGGTGCTGGACGGCCTGGGATTTGCCACGGCCCTGCGCGCAGAACCCGGCGGCGACAAGCCAAAGGTGTTGTTCTGCACGACGCACAACGACATCACCTATATCCAGCGCGCGCTGGCCGCCGGATCGGATGAGTACGTGATGAAACCGTTCGATCGGGAGATCATCGAGCTCAAGTTGCGCAATGTCGGGGTCGACGTCTGAGCACGACCTCCGCTTCACGTGCGACCTCAATGGCCGCGGCGGCCGACACGAAGGGTGTCAGGGTGCTGCTGGCCGGCGCGGAAGCGCGCGGGCGCCTGCATCTGCGGCGCATCCTGGCGGGTACCATCGGCATTGAGATCGTGGGCCATGTCCGGCCTGGAACGGCCATCGAGGAATCGATGCGTCGTTGCAGCTTGGACGTGGTTCTGATCGATCCGTCGGAGAATACGGCGGCCGCCGAAGAAGCGGTCCACGCCGCGCAGCGCCTGCATCTGCGCTGCCTGGTGCTGATCACGGATGCAGGCACAGGCACCCGCACCCGCTTTGGCCGCGCGCCCACGCTCGCTCGGCCGGCCTCCCTCGACGACGAATCCGCGAACACGGCGTTCGGCGTCGCACTGCGGCGGAAACTGATGACATATGGCCATCCGGTGACGCCCGCCCCGGCGGCACCGGCTGCCTCGACGACGTTGCGGGCCGGCATCTTGTTGCGCCCGGAACTGATCGCGATCGGCAGTTCCACCGGCGGACCGCAGGCGCTGCCCGAGGTACTGTCCGGTCTGGCGGGGCGTGTGCGCCAGCCGATCGTCATCACGCAGCACATGCCGGCGGCGTTTACCAACATGCTGGCGGTCCATCTGACCCGCTACACGACCAACCCGACGGTGGAGGCCACGCACGGCCAGCCGTTGCTGCCTGGCCATGTGTATCTCGCGCCGGGCGGCCGCCACCTGCTGGTGGATCGCCGGAACGACAAGCTAGTATGCGTGCTGGACGACGGCCCGCCCGAGCATTTCTGCCGGCCGGCCGTCGATCCGATGCTGCGCTCGATCACCAATGTCCTGGGCGGGCGTGCCCTGGCGATCATTCTGACGGGAATGGGCCAGGACGGCCTCGCGGGTTGCCGCGGGCTGGTCGCTGCCGGGGGCTCGGTGCTCGCACAGAATGAGGCGACGTCGGTCGTCTGGGGCATGCCTGGGGCCGTTGCCCAGGCCGGGCTGTGCCGAGCGGTGCTGCCATTGAATAGAATTGCTGAAGAAATCATCATTTTGGCGGGAATGCAGCCATGACGAGGACCACCGAGGCGCTGCGCGGATTCGTTCGTGGGCGGGCCGGAATCAGTATGGGTGCGGATAAGGACTATCTCATCCTGTCACGCCTGGAGCCGCATCTGCGGGAATGGGGCATGACAAGCCTGGACGGATTGGCCGCGCATCTGAGCACCGATCCGAGGGGCCGCGTGGCGACGCAGGTCGTTTCGGCCCTGACCATCAACGAAACCCTGTGGTTCCGCGATACCAAGCCGTTTGACTATTTGAGCAAGGTCATCCTGCCGGACATCGTCGCGCGCAAGGGACGGGACAAGACCCTGTCGATCTGGTCGGCCGCCTGCTCCACCGGGCAGGAAGTCTATTCCATCGGCATGGTGCTGAAGGAGGAGGACGCCCGCCTGCGGGATTGGTCGATCTCCATCATGGGCAGCGACATCTGTGAACCGGCCGTCGCCCGCGCCCGCGCCGGGGTCTACACCCAGTTCGAGGTGCAGCGCGGCCTGCCGATCCAGCGGCTCGTGCGGTATTTCGAGCAGTCCGGGCAGGAATGGAGCGTACGAAAGGACCTGCGGGAGAAGATCAGCTTCCGCGTCATGAACCTGCTGGATGTACCGGCGGGCGTTGGTCCGTTCGATATCGTGTTTTGCCGCAACGTCTTGATCTATTTCGATGTGGATGTGAAGACCAAGGTCCTGGACGCGATCGCCCGCCGGCTGCGGCCTGGCGGCTACCTGCTGCTGGGATCGGCGGAAACCACGATCGGAATCAGCTCGATGTTCGCGCCTGTCCCGGGCGCCACGGGGCTGTATCGCCTGACGACGTAACCGCGGCAGGCGAACGCCTGCCCTTTCTGGAAGATATCACCATGGCAGAAGCCAGTGATTCGAGGGCATCACGCTCTATTCTCGCGGCCTGCGTGCTGGCGTTGTCCGCCTGCGCGCAGCCGCCGACCGAAGTGGTCGACATGACCAACGTCCCGGAACTGACGCGCGATGCCATGGTGCAGGTGCGCGTTCTGCCGCTTGGTGTCTCTGTACCCATGTATGCGGGGTCCGTCGGGCCGGTGTCCGGCTTCGGCTGCGCCGCCAATCCGGCCGATGCGACAGCCGACGCCATTCAGCAGATCAAGATCAAGGCCCTGCAGATGCGGGCGACCGCGGTGATCGACGTGTCGATCTCCTCGGCCGGCGGCACGGCGTGCAGCTACGGCTTTGGCGCCCATGCCGCCGGCATCGCGGTCGCGGCCCGTGGTGTGCCGTCCACCTTCTGACGTTGACCGGCACGGCGCCAGCCGGCCCGCATGGCCGCGCGTAACGGCTTCCCGTGGGGGCGATCCTCTGCGAAAATCATACTGTGTCGAAACTGTTATTGGTTCCTCGGCGCGCGGAGTTTGCAATGGTTGAAACGAAGCCGAGCGCGATGACCGGTCCTCCGCCGCCAGACCCCCTGGCGGTGCTGCTGGTCGACGATGAGCCGGAGCTGATCGAGGAGCTGGCCTTCGCCCTGTCGGATGAAGGATTCCCCTGCCTGGTGGCAGCCTCGGCGGCGGAAGCGCTGGCCATTCTGAACGAACGTCCCGACATCGCCGTGGTCGTTACCGATGTTCGCATGCCCGGCCATGACGGCTTCCATCTCGCCCGGGAACTCCTCGTCTCCGCCAACCCGGCGCACGCTCGGCGGATCGTCATCATGACCGGGCATGCCACGCTGAACGACGCGGCCGAGGCGGTGAATGCCGGCGCCTTCGACTACCTCCGCAAGCCCTTCGGCCTCGACCGCCTGCTCGACGTTGTCGACCGCGCGATGGAGGCCGCGAGGAGTGAGCGGCAGGCGCATTGCCTGGCGATGATCGAGCGGGAACGCCTGGTCCAGGCGGAAGCCGAAACCGAACGTCTGCGCCTGCGCGACCGCGTCACCGGACTGCCCAACGCGGAAGCTCTGGCCGGCGCGATCCTGGCGCTCGGGGACGCGCCCGCCGCGCTGCTGATGCTGCGGCTGGAGGGGCTGAACCTGGTCGCGGAGGTCGGTGGCCGAAAGCTCCGCGAAGGCCTGCTGACAGCGGCGGCGGAGCGTCTGGCGGCCACGGTCGGGTCAGGGCGGCTGTTCGCACCCGGCGATGCGGCCGACTTCGCCGTTCTGTTCCAGGGCATGACCGAGCGGGCCGCCAGCGCCATGGCGCAGTCGATGCTGGGCGCCCTGAGCGATCCATTGTGCGTCGACGGACAGGCCCTGGCGCTGACGGCGTCGATCGGCGTGACCTCTCGCGACAACCCGGACCAGAACCCGCTGGATGTCCGGGCGACGGTGGCGATGGTCGCCGCGCGTCGGCTTGGCGGCGGCCGCGTGGTCGTGTTCGCCCCCGCCATGCACGATATGGCGGCCCGTCGCCTGAGGATCGCGCAGGACCTGCCCGCCGCCGCCGCCGCGGGTCAGATCACCCTGATGTATCAGCCGCTCGTGCGGCCCGACCGTGGCGCCCTGGCGGGGTTTGAGGCGCTGATGCGCTGGACCCATCCCGATCTCGGCCCCGTGTCCCCAGCGGAGTTCATCGCCGTCGCCGAGGAGAGCGGCGCGATTCTCGATCTCGGCGCCTGGGCCGTCCACACGGCGGCCCGGCAGGCAGCGGAATGGTGGGCGGGGCAGGAGCGCGCGCCCTATGTCTCGGTCAACGTGTCCGGACGGCAGTTGCGCGATGCCGATGTCCCGGCGCTGTTCAAGGCGGCGCTCGGCGCCCGCGGCCTGCCACCGGCCGCCCTGGTGGCGGAGGTGACCGAGACCTTCGCCATCGGCGCCGGCGCGACGGATACCCTTGCGGCGCTGCGGCAAAACGGCACCCGCGTGGCCCTGGACGATTTCGGCGCCGGCTACTCGTCATTGGGCGCGCTGCGGACGGTCCCCGTCGATATCGTGAAGTTCGACCGTGCCTTGCTGCCCGAGCGCTCCTGCGGTGGGCGGGAGGCCCGGTTCTTCAACAGCCTGGTGCAGGCGATCCGCGCGCTGGACTTCTCCGTCCTGGCCGAGGGGATCGAGACCGAGGCGCAACTGGAGCTGGCCCGAGAGGCCGGTTGCTTCGCCGTGCAGGGCTATCTTCTGGCGCGCCCGATGCCGGCGGCGGATGCAACCGCGCTGATCGCGGCCTGGCGCGCGAAATGAGTTCAGCGCACCAGGATCGGGGTCAGTCCGTTCTTCTCGGCGGCCTTGGCCAGCGTGCCGTCAGCCCGTGCCGCGACGACAAAGGCGTCGACGGCGGCGAGCCACTTCGGATCACCCTTGGCGACGGCATAGGCATAGCTGGTCGCGCCGAAGCCGGCTGGCGGGTCGATGATCCGCACCCATTCCTGCGTGCCAACCAGCCGGCGCGTATAGGGAAAATCCGACATGAACACGTCGGCTCGGCCCGATTCCAGCTCCGCCTCCCGCGTCTGCGGCGGGGCGACGCTCATCAGGGTCGCGTTGCGCAGGCTCTGGCGCATCAGCGGCTCCATGAACGTTCCGGCGGCGACCGCGACGACGTTGCCCGTCTTGTCGATGTCTTCCCACTTCGCGACGTGGTGGTTGTTGCGGGTCGTCACGCCGTAGACCGGGCTGCTCAGCGTCGGGCGCGCGAAGGCGACGCGGGCTTCCCTCTGTGGCGTGATGCCGACGCCGAACATCGCCACATCGCAGGCGTCCTGTTCCAGTCTGTCCATGAAGTCGCGGAAGTTGGTTTCGACGAAGCGGAGGGTGACCCCAAGCCGGCGCGCGAACGCCTGAGCCATGTCGATGTCGATGCCCGAAAGTTCCCCGCTGCGCGGGTTGCGCCAGGTGATGGCGAAGTATTCCGGCCAGATGCAGACCCGAAGCTCATCACGATGTTTGACAGCCGCCATGTGGTCGGGTGTCTGTGCCTGGGCGGACAGCGACCCGAAAGCCACGGTCGCCGCCAGCGAGAATGCCCTGATGACACTTGACCACACGCGTTCGCCCGTCATGACGAAATCTCCTTGGAGCCTGAGCTGGTTTCGGGCCAGCCTGCGCGTGCGCCTCGCCGCGCTTTTGCTGTCGGTTACGCTTGTACCGACCTTCCTCATCTTCTACATGATTCTCTCCGATCGTGCCTATCGCGATGCGATCCAGGACGGCCGGCGCGTGATGATCGGCGTGACCTCCAGCGTCACCGACCATCTCAGCCGAGCGTTGGAAACCACCGATATCGTGCTTTTGGATATCGCGAGCCGACTGGGGGAAGGCGGGGAGCCCTGGGATACCGCCCGGACCACGACGCGTCTGCGCGAATTGCCGTATCTGCGCGCCCTGTTGGTGACGGATGCTTCGGGCCGGATCCGCTACTCGTCCGTCGACGCGCTGGTCGGGATGAATATCGGGACCCGCCCCTGGTTCCAGGCGATGGGGGACGGCCCGCGACGTCTGTATGTCGGCGCGCCCGAGGCGGGCCGCTTCCTGGCCGAGGGTACCAGCACCGTCCAGGAGACGCGGCGATGGAGCATCCCGCTCGCACGCGCGGTTCTGACGCCGGCGGGCGGCTTCCGTGGCTCGGTGGTCGCGCTGCTCAATCCCGACTACCTGACCATGATCGGCGCGCGCGCGGCCCAGGCCTTTGGCGTTACCGTACACTTCCACTCGGTCGATGGCACCATGCTGGCGACGTCCCTCGGAGAGCCCGATGGCGTTGGCATCCGTTTCAGCAACGACTGGCTGTTCCGCGATTTCCTGCCCGCGCGTGACCACGGCACGGAAATGGTGACCGACGGCACAGGCGTGTCGGTGCTGGCCAGTTTCGCGGTGGCCCAGACCGGATTGGTGGTCGTGGAGGTCGAGCAGCCGATGCGGGAGGTCCTGGCGTCCGCGCGGGAGAAGGTGACCGAACTGCGCGTGGGGATCGGCGCGATCGCGGTGATGACCCTGGTGACGTTGCTGATCCTGAGCCTTGTCAGCGCGAAGGTCGCGCGGGAGCAGATGGCCGCCCGCAACGCCGAACTGCTGCGCGCCGCGGCCGAGCGGGAGGCGGAGTCGCTGTTGACCGCGCGCGGTGAGATGCAGCGCCTGCTGGGCGGCCTGCCGAGCATCATCTTCCGCGCTGAGCGAGCCGGGAACGGCAGCTACGCGGTGGCCTATGTGGCCGGCAATATCCAGACCGTGACCGGTTGGCCGCCAGAAGCCCTCGCCACCGAGGCGGACTGGAGTGCTCGGCTGTCACCGGGCACGCCGCCGTTTTCGCGGTTTATGGACTCGGTCAATCGGGTTGGAGAGGGTAACCGGGAATATCGCATACGCCAGCCGAACGGGAACTGGCGCTGGCTCCGCACAGTGGCGATGGTACTGGCGCGCGGTGAGGATGGGCATGCCGAGATCGTCGGCCACATCTCCGACATTACGGCGGAGCGGGCGGCGGCTGTGCAACTCGCGGCCTCGGCGCGCCTGGCGTCGCTGGGTGAGATGGCGAGTGGCCTGGCGCATGAACTGCGGCAGCCGCTGGCGATCATGTCGACGGCGGCCGAGAACATGATGCGCGCCCTGGCGCAGGACAGGCTGGATCTGGTCACGCCGCGCGCCAAGCGCATCGTGGAACAGGCCGACCGTGCGAGCCGGATCATCGAGCATCTGCGTCGCTTCGCGCGTGGCAGTGATGAAGGTGCGCCGCGGACCGCCTTTGGCCTGGATGAGGCGATGGCCGGCGCATCGTCGCTCGTGCGGTCGGCCCTGCAGGAGGCATCGGTGGACATGGAGATGATGCTGGGTTCGCCGGCGCCGATCGTACTGGGGCACCTGGTCGCGCTGGAACAGGTGCTGGTGAACCTGCTGCTGAACGCCTGTCAGGCGATGGAACAGCGTGACGGCGCCACCCCCCGCCGGATCACGGTGCGGGCCGGGCAGGGGGCCGACGCGGGCCACGTCTTCATCGCGGTCAGCGACACCGGCGGCGGCATCGCCGAGGAGGTTCTGCCGCGCATGTTCGAGCCGTTCATCACGACGAAGGGGCCGGAGAAGGGCACGGGCCTTGGCCTGTCGATCTGCCACGGCCTGATCCGCGCGATGGGCGGCACGATCGAGGCGCGGAACGAGAATGCGGGTGCCGTGTTCACGATCACCCTGCAGGCCGCGACAGAGGAGAGTAAGCCCGCGGCTGCGTAAGGCGGGCGGGGCTTGTTCGTCTGGAAGGGGGGGGCGGTCTGGCCCGCCGGCGGTGGTCCGTTGCGCGGCGGCGCATTCAGGCGGGCGGGCCCGGGGGAGGGCAGACCCGACCCGCCTGAACGGCTGGCAATGCGCCATGCGGACACTCAAAGAAACAGATGAAACGAAAAGACATAAATAGTCACGTCATCCTATGTGCCATGACAACTTAAAAATAACACTGGACTTCCTTTTTACCTCAAATTCTCCTCGGCAATTGATGGCGCTCTATGTGACTTTTGTCGGGTTCATATTCAAGTCTTGTTTTGTGTACTATTGTGTATGTAATACCAACCGCCCTAACCACCGACCGTTGCCCAGTTCCTGGCCCCGATGGACCGAATACGCCCTGGCTCCCCCATGAACCAGTTCCACGCGCTGGCGCATGCCTCGACGATAGCATCGTAATCCTCCCACACCCTGAACGAGAGCCG
>CANJSR010000015.1 GCA_947476855.1 Acetobacteraceae bacterium | reverse complement strand
GGAAAGGATCCAGCACCAGCAGGTCGGCGTCCCCGGTCACGATCACCGCCGCCCCGCCATTCACCGCCAGTTCCAGGAACTTGTCGTCACGCGGGTCCCGGCAGGCGCGGATCGGACGGAGGATGGCCACCTGTTCGGCGACGCGGGCGAACAGGCGCAGGAAGGCGCGCCGTTCCTCAATCGACACATAGGGATCGAACTTCGGACGGGCGAGGACGTCGGCCAGCTCGGACAAAGTCGCATCCGACGCCAGCACCCTGTCCCGGTCGGTCGCCAGCCGCACCGCCAAGGCCGCCGTCGAACGCGGGGCCAGCAGGCGGCTGATCAGGACGTTGGTGTCGAGGACGACACGGCGACTAGGCGTCGTCATCCAGCAGCGCCGCCAGTTTCTCCTCGGTCAGCCCCTGTTCGGCGGCGCGCGCGCCAATGCGGTCGCAGAACTGGTCGAACTCGGCCAGGTTGATCGCGCGCAGACGGTCGTATTCCCTTGGCGAGAGAATAACGGCCACATCGCGGTCGTGCCGGCGGATCACGACGGGTTCGTGCTGGGCGGTGTCCAGCAGGGCGCCGAGGTTCTGTTTGGCTTCGGTGGCGGAGATGGTACGCATGGGGCCTCCTGCGTCCAATATGGATAAATTGTCCATTTTGGCAAGCATGCGCCCCGCATCCACATGCTGCGCCCGAACGCGGAATGCACTATAGCCCCCGCATGACCGTCCAGACCCGCACCGTGACCGACGATGAGGCCGATATCCGCCTCGACCGCTGGTTCCGCCGCCATTTCCCCGGCGTGCCGCAAAGCGCCATCCAGAAACTCTGCCGCACCGGACAGGTGCGCGTGGATGGGCACCGGGCCGAGACCTCCACCCGGCTCGCCCCCGGCCAGGATATCCGCGTGCCCCCCTTGCCCGCCGTCACCCCGCCCGAGGCGAAGCCGGAAATCCGCGTCGACCCGTCGGAGGCCAACGACCTCCAGAAGGCGGTGATCTACCGCGATGACCAGGTGATCGTGCTGAACAAGCCCTATGGCCTGCCGGTGCAGGGCGGCCCGGGCATCACCCGGCATCTGGACGGGATGCTGGACGCGCTGCGGTTCGGCTCGTCGGACCGGCCACGGCTGGTCCATCGGCTCGATCGCGACACCACCGGCGTGCTGGTCCTCGCACGCACCCCGGGCGTGGCCGCCAAGCTCGCCTCGGCGTTCCGCAGCCGGGACATGGAGAAGACCTACTGGGCCGTCGTCGCCGGCCGCCCCGTCCCGGTCGAGGGCCGCATCGACCTCCCGCTCAAGCGGATCGGCGGGCTGCGCGGGGAACGCACCATGCCGGCCGACCGCTCGGACCCCGAGGCTGCGCGCGCGGTCACCGATTTCCGCACGCTCGACCATGCCGCGCAGAAGCTCGCCTGGCTGGAACTGCAACCGGTGACCGGGCGGACGCACCAGCTGCGCGTCCATTGCGTGGCCATCCGCGCGCCGATCCTCGGTGACACGAAGTATCACGAACCCGACCAGAACAACGCCTTCTCCGCCCAGATCGAAGGGCTGTCGACCAAGCTGCATCTGCACGCCCGCGCGCTGCGCCTGCCGCATCCGGCCGGCGGCACCCTGCTGGTCGAGGCCGATCTGCCGCCCCATATTCAGGAAACCTTCGACACGCTGGGCTTCCACGCCCCGGCCGCGAACAAGCCCCGACGCGAGGCAAGATGACGGAAACGACCCCTCCCCCCAAGAAGAAAAGCCGCCTCCGCACCGCCCTGATCGTCCTCGGCGCGGTGGTCGTCGTCGCCGTCGGCGGTGTGGCGACGGTGATCGCGACCTTCGATCCCAACACGCTGAAGCCCCGCATCCGCGACGCGGTACGCGAAGCGACGGGGCGCGAGCTGGCCCTGAACGGCGCCATCGGGCTGAAACCGTCGCTGTGGCCGACGGTGGAGGTGCATGACGTCGCGCTGTCCAACCCGCCGGGGTTCAGCCGGCCCAACATGGCGACGCTGCATTCGCTGGAACTGCGCCTCGGCCTGATCCCGCTGCTGTCGCGCCGGATCGAGATCGAGCGGCTGGTCCTGGTCGGCCCCGACATCGTGCTGGAAACCAACGCCAAGGGGGAGCCGAACTGGGAGATGACGCCGGCGGTGAAACCCGCCCAGGCCGGCAACAATGCCTCCACCGGAACCCAGAAGCCCGAACTGTTTGCCCACATCGCCGCGGCCGAGATCAAGGACGGCATGCTGGTCTGGCGGGACGGCGCCTCGGGCCGGACGATCACGGTCAGCCTGCCAAAGCTCTCGGTCCGGTCCGATACGGGCCAGTCCCCGATGGCCATCGCCGCCGACCTGCGGGTGAACAACGCACCGCTGTCGATCAAGGCGGAAACCGGCTCCCTCGCCCGCCTGCTGCGCGAAGCCGACCGCACGCCGATGCCGGTGAAGCTGGCCGTCGCCGCCGGCACCGCGACCTTCTCGGCCGAGGGCACGATCACCGACCCGGCCAAAGGCAAGGGCTATGTCATGGCGGTCAGCGCCAGCATCCCGGATTCGGCCGCCCTGGTCGCGCTGCTGCCGCCGGGGATCGTCGATACAAAGGCCGTCCCGGCCGGCCGCGACATCGCGCTGTCCGCCCGCGTCACCGATGAAGCCGGCCCGTTGCCGGCGATCACCGGCCTGACCCTGCGCACCGGCGCGGTCAGCCTGCCGATCGAGACGGGCGGGCTGCGGATCGAGAAGCTCGACATCGCCGCCCCCGCCGTCGCCCAGCCGATCACGCTGTCCATCGCCGCCCGCCTGGACGCGATGCCGCTGACGATCGCCGGCACGCTGGGCCATCCGGGCTTCGACAAGCCGGGCACCGCCGCCCTGCCGATCGACCTGCGCGTCACCGCGGGAGGCACCGTGATCACCGCCAAGGGCAGCGTCGCCCGCCCCTCCGACCTGGCCGGGGTGGCGATCGACCTCACCGCGCGCATCCCCGATCTGGCGGAACTGTCCCCCCTCGCCCGCCGCCCCTTGCCGCCGCTGAAGACGATCGCCTTCCAGGGACGGCTGGTCGATGGCGACGGCGGGTTGCTGAAGGGCGCGATGCTGAAGGACATGCGCCTGACACTGCCGCAGGCCGACCTGGCCGGGGACCTCGGCGTCGGCATGGCCACCCCGATGTCGCTGACCGCCGCGCTGCGGTCGGAGAAAATCGACGCCGATGCCCTGCTCGCGCTGCTGGAACAGGCCGAGGCGGCCCCCGCTCCTGCATCGGCCCCGGGCCAGCCCGCGCCGCCGCCGGTCAAGGCCGCCCGTTCCGACCGGCTGATCCCGGACGATCCGATCTCCTTCGGCCTGCTGCGGCAGGTCGACGCCGACCTGCGCGTGAAAGTCGGGACCCTGCGCTTCGACAAGGCCGACTACCGCGCCATCGACGCCCATCTGGTGATCGACGGCGGCAAGCTGCGGCTCGACCCGTTCTCGGCCCAGGCGCCGGAGGGGCGGATGACCGCCACCCTGACCGCCGATGCCACGCAGGCCGAACCGCGCGTGCACCTGACCGCGCATTCCCCCGGCATCACGCTGCGGACCCTGTTGGCGGCGATGGGCGTGCGGCAGGCCGCGGCCGGGCAGGTGGAGATGCGGCTGGACCTGACCGGCTCGGGCCACACTCCCCGCGCCATCGCGGCGAGCCTGTCCGGCATGGTCGGCGTCGCCATGGCCGGCGGCACGATCGACACCAAGATCCTGGGCGGGTCGGTCGGTAAGGTCTCGAAGGACCTGGCGCTGCTGGACCTGCTGGGCAGGAGCGGCGGGACGGCCGATATCCGCTGCATCGCCGTCCGCTTCGACGCGCGCGACGGGGTGGCGCGGGCGCGGACCATGCTGCTGAGTTCCAGCCTGCTGACCGCCGATGGCGGCGGGTCAATCAATTTGCGGGACGAAACGATGGACCTGCTGCTGCGCCCGCAGGGGCGGATGGGCGGGACCGGGTTCCGTGTCCCGGTCAAGGTCGTGGGATCGCTGCGCGCCCCGCGGGTCGATGTCGACGCCTCCGGCGCGGCCGAGGCCAATATCGGCACGCTCGCCGGCATCGTGATCGGCGGCGACAAGCAGTTGAACGCGGCGCTGGGCGGGCTGTTCGGCACCGACCGCGTGGGCAACGACGCGAATGCCTGTCCGGCGGCCCTGGCGCTGGCCCGCGGCGGGCAGGCGGCGCCGCCTTCGGCGGAGCAGGCCAGGCCGGCACCCGCGCAACCGCAGGCCCAACCGCAGCAGAAGCCCCGCCTGCCCGATCCGAACACCCTGTTCCGCCAATTGTTTCGCTGACCGCTCGGAGTGACCCCGTGAAGCGTTTCTGGGACGACGTGACCATCCGCCTCGATGACGACGGCCATGCGATCCTGCTGGATGGCAAGCCGATGCATCTGCCCGGAGGCGGCATCCTGCGCGTCGGGCCGGCGCGCCTGGCCGGCGCGATCGCGGATGAATGGCGCCTGGCCGGCGGCGCCAAGGGGGGGGAGATGTCCTTCGCCGACACGCCTTTGACCCGGCTCGCCGGCACCGCCATCGGCCGCATCGCCCCCGATCCCGACACCACGATCGACGCCATCGCCCGCTATGGCGAGAGCGACCTGCTCTGCTACCGCGCCGAACATCCGGCCGCCCTGATCGAGCGGCAGGCGCGGGAGTGGCAGCCCTGGCTCGACTGGGTGGCGACGCAGCACGACGCGCCGCTGCGGGTGACCGCCGGGATTTCCCATATGAAGCAGCACCGGGACAGCATCGCGTCGCTGCGGCGGGCGGTCGCCTCGCTGGATCATTACGCACTCGCGGCGCTGGGCGTGGCGGTGCCCTCGATGGGCAGCCTGGTGCTTGCCCTGGCGATGGCCGCGGGCCGGCTGGACGCGGCCCGGGCGCACGCCATCGCCATGGTCGATGAATTCTACCAGCAGGAACAATGGGGAGAGGACCACGAGGCGCTGGCCCGCCGCCAGAGCGTCGCCGAAGACCTGATCCTGGCCGAACGGCTGCTGGTCCTGACCCGGGATAGCACCTGAACCAAGGGGGGAAGAGATGCCGATCTGCGAGGCCGATCCCTGGCGGTTCCAGTATTTCGAGGGCATCCCCTGCCCGCCCGACATCCGCATCTCGACCGAGGATGCCGATTCCTGGGAATGGTTCCCCGCCCATCGCTGGATCTATGACAAGCTGGCCGTTGCCCTGTCGCAGGGCCTGGACGCGGCGCCGCACGGGGTGATGCCGCCGGCGTTTCCGGTCTTCTCGAAACCGCTGATGAACCTGCGCGGGATGGGCACCGGCAGCCGGGTGATCGCCTCGGCCGCCGCGTATCGGGAGGCTCTGACTCCCGGGCATTTCTGGTCGACGCTGCTGGAAGGCCGCCATGTCAGCAGCGACGTGGCGATCCTGGACGGCGTCCCGGTGTGGTGGCGCCACACCAGCGGCGTGACCGCGCCGGGCGGTACCTTCGACTACTGGTGCATCCACGCCGAACCCGATCCGGCGGTTGAGGCCTGGTGCGGCGACTGGGCCCGCCGGCATCTGCGCGGGTACACCGGGATGGTGAACTTTGAAACCATCGGCGGGCGGATCATCGAGGCGCATCTGCGCTTCGCCGACCAGTGGCCCGACCTGTATGGCGCCGGCTGGGTGGCGGCGCTGATCCGCTTGTATGAGACCGGAACCTGGTATTTCCCCGATCCCGACCGCCGCGATGGTTACAGTGTCGTGCTGTTCGCCCCGCATGGGCGGCGCTATCGGCATCCGCCGGCCGCGGTGGTGGAGGCGGTGCGGGGGATGGAGGGGGTCTCCAGCGTGCAGGTCACCTTCCATGAGGACAAGGACCCCGCCTTGCACGCGATGCCGCCCGGCGGGTTCCGCGTGGCGATCGTCAACGCCTGGTCGCTGGAGGCCGGACGCGCGGGGCGGGATCGGCTGGCGGCGGCGATCATCGGGGCCTGAGGCCGGCGCCCGTCGTTGGATTTGCCCTTCGCGCGTCGTGTATGATCAGGGTTCACAGGAGTCGCCGCCCATGACGCTCATGTCCCGTGTACTGCGCCGGTTCGGCCTTGCCTCGCCCGCCCCCGTTGTCCCCGCCCCGGTTCCCTCGCCGCCGCGACGCGCTCGGCCGCCCGAGACGATCACCTTCGCCGACCTCGCCGAGATGCCGGACCCCGCGGTGATCCCCCCGCTCGACCGGCCCGGCGTGGACGAGGCCACGCTGAACGAGGCGCAGCGGTCCTGGCGGCGCGATGGCGTGGTGATCCTGCGGGGGTTCATGCCGGATGCGGTGCTCGATCCCTATATCGAGCGGCGGGAACGGTTGCGAACCGAGGCGCCGGACTTGTTCCGGGGCGGCTGGCGCTCCCCCACGCCCTATGAAAGCGTGCCGGAGATGCGGGCGCTGGCGCTGCATCCGCCGCTGATGCAGGTGCTGGAGCAGGTGATCGGAGAGCCGATGCTGCTGCATCTGACCCTGACCGGTTGGGTCAGCACGCAGCGCAACTGGCACCAGGACGACTACCTGAACCCCGCCTTCGTCAATAGTTGGTACACGGCGGTCTGGTTCGCGCTGGACCATATTGATCCGGACTCGGGGCCGTTCGAGTACGTCCCAGGCTCCCACAACTGGCCGCTGATGCGCGGGGACAAGGTGCTGTCCTGCATGTCGGAGGAGGACGCCAACGCAGTCGATCCGGTCAGTGGATCGAAGGTCTGGCCGACAACCTCCGAGCGCTTCGTGGTGCCCGCGATCGAGGCGGAACTGGCCCGGGTGGGCGCGAAGACGGAGACGTTCCTGGCCGAGAAAGGCGATGTCCTGGTCTGGCACGGACGGCTGATGCACCGTGGCTCCACGCCTCGGTCATCAACGTTGTTGAGGAAGTCGCTGATCGCGCATTACTCGGGGATCAACCACCGGCCGGATATGCCGGGGCGGACGACGGACCCGAACGGGCAGCATTACGCGACGTTCGGGCACGCGTTGGTTTAGGGGGGCAGATGGCGTCCTCCCCCGGGCCATGCTGCCTCCCTCGTCGTGGTGGGCGCAGGCCCACCACCCACGACTATGCTGTCAGCAACAGAGGAAAGTCGTGGGTGCCGGGCCTGCGCCCGGCATGACGAGAGAGGGGCCGGCGGCCACCCCGTCGGGTTAGGGGCGATCCCCCGCCCCTTCCCCCCAGCCCATACTGCTAATCCCGGGCCCATACCCCGGACCCACGTCCCGCACTCCTAACTCCATTCCTACTCCCCCCCTACCCCTTGATCCGCTTCATCGCCGCCGCGTAGCCGCTGAACAGGATGTCGGCGTCCGAGGAATAGGCCAGCAGCAGGGCGCCGGCGTTCTTCCATTGCTGCATCTGCTCGAAGCTGTTGACCAGCATCGCGCAGACCTTGCCATGGCGCTTGCAGGCGGCCAGCACCAGGTCGCGCTTCTCATCCAGCACCCGCGCCTGGTCGGGGGAGTCGAACACGCCCAGATCCTGTGCCAGGTCCGCTGGCCCGATCGTCAGCGCGTCGATGCCGGGCATGGCGGCGATCTCCTCCAGGTCGTCGAAGGCCTTGCCGGTCTCGAACATGACTGTCACGAACACCTGCCGGTTCGCGTGCGCCCGACGCTCTCCGGCTGGCAGGGTGCCATTGAAGTCGGTCGAGGCGCTCAGCCCGCCATTCCCGCGCAGGCCCATGGGCGCGTAGCGGGAGGCCGCGACGATCTCCCGCGCGTGATCCGCGCTTTCCACCTGCGGGCAATGCAGGTTCATGACGCCGACATCCAGCAGGCGGGTGATCCACTCCCGGTTCGCCTTGGGCGGGCGCACCGCGATCGGGAAATCCAGCGCCCGGGCCAGCACGGCCATGTCGCCGATCGTTTCCATGGTCAGCGCCGTGTGCTCCATGTCCACCCGTGCGAAATCGAGGCCGGCGGCCTTCATCAGCGACAGGATCGCCGGGTTCCGCACCATGGTCAGCCAAGTGCCGATCTGCGGCTCGCCGCGTTCCAGCCCGGCGCGCATCGGATTGTTCTGCATCGTTTCCCTCCCATTCCGGTGTCCCAGCTTGGCACGAACCTGCCCCCGCCGTTAGATGCGAGCGAACCAGGGGAACGGACATGCAAGCGGATTATGTCATCGTGGGAGCCGGGTCGGCCGGCTGTGTGCTCGCCAACCGGCTGACCGAGGACCCGAACACCAGGGTCATCCTCATCGAGGCCGGGGGCAAGGACTGGAACCCGCTGATCCATATCCCCGCGGGCTATATCAAGCTGCTGGACCACCCGACCCTGACCTGGGGCTTCAAGGCCGACAAGAACGCCGGGTTGAACGGGCGGGAAATCCCCTATCCGCGCGGCAAGGTTCTCGGCGGGTCCAGTTCCATCAACGGGATGATCTACATCCGCTCCCAGCCCGAGGACTATGACCACTGGTCCCAGCTCGGCAATCGCGGCTGGGGGTCGGAGGACGTGTTCCCCTATTTCCGCAAGTCCGAGAACTGGGAAGGACCCGAGGACGACATCCACGGCAAGGGCGGGCCGCTGTTCACATCGAACACCCGCGACCAGCCGGAGCTCTGCCAGGCGGCGATTGATGCCGGCACGCAGATGGGCTGGGATTATCGCAACGACCTGAACAACCTGCCACATGGGCTGGGCGATCATATCGGCTGGGTGCAGCAAACTCGCGGCGGCCGGCTGCGGGCCAGCGCCGCGCGGTCCTATCTGCGCCCGGCCATGGGGCGGTCGAACCTTCAGGTGGTGACCAACGCGCTGGTGCATCGCGTGGTGTTCGAGGGCAAGCGGGCGGTGGGCGTCGAGTTCTCCCGCGGCGGCGCGGTCGAGCGAGCCGACGCGGCGGGCGAGGTGATCCTGTCCGCCGGCGCGATCGGGTCGCCGCATCTGCTGCAACTGTCAGGCGTTGGTGATCCTGACCATCTCGGGCGGATCGGGGTCGAGGTCCGGCACGCTTTGCGCGGTGTCGGGCGGAACTTCCAGGATCATTTCCTGGTGCGGGTGCAGGCGGAGGTGAAGGGCGTTGCCTCCCTGAACGAACGCTCGCGCGGGATCAGGCTGGCGGGCGAGGTGATGAAGTATGTGCTGACCGGGCGCGGGATGCTGACCTATGCGGCGTCCCTGGTCGCGGCCTCGGTAAAGGTGCTGCCGGAATCGGCCACGCCCGATGTGCAGGCGCTGTTCGCCTCGGCCAGCTATGCGCCGGGGCCGACGCGGCAGTTGGATACCAAGCCAGGCATGACGTCGGGCATCTGGCAGATGCGCCCCGAGAGCCGGGGGTATGTGGAGGCTCGGACGGCCGACCCGCGCGACCAGCCGGCGATCAATCCCAACTACCTGGCCGAGGACCGGGACCGGCGCACGATCATCGCCGGGATGCGGACGGTACGGGACTGGTTCAACGCGCCGGCCCTGAAACAGTTCCTGGTGGCCGAGACGTTGCCCGGCCACGACGTGCAGACGGATGATGAGTTCCTGTCCTATGCGCGCCAGACCGGAACGACGGTGTTCCATGCCACGTGTTCCTGCCGGATGGGGCCGGATGTGATGGCGGTGGTGGACGACCGGCTGCGGGTGCACGGGCTGGAGGGGCTGCGGGTGATCGATGCCTCGGTCATGCCGGCGGTGACGTCGACGAACACGAACGCGCCGACGATCATGATCGCGGAGAAAGGGGCTGTGATGCTGCGGGAGGATGCTCGGGTGCGGGTGGCGGCCTGATCGGGTTTCCGTCCCTTGAGATTGGGACGGACACTGGATAGTTTGCCCCGGCTGGATGGGTGGCCGAGCGGTTTAAGGCACCGGTCTTGAAAACCGGCGTGCGTGTGAGCGTACCGTGGGTTCGAATCCCACCCCATCCGCCAGTCTTCCCCCGCATCCCCCGGCTTCCACGAAACGGCAGGAGACTGGCGGTCGTGTCCTACTCGGTCGGACACGACCTTCCTGGAACGCACGATGTTTTCGGATAGACACCGACGGCTCACGATCTCAATAGGGGGAGTCCTGCAGGCCCGGGAGTTCGCGCCATGATCGCCGACAACCGCCGCCGATCGAGCGCGGCATGCCTCCCCTCAACCGATCCACGCGGCGTGGCGGAAATCGCATCACGCACTCGCCATGCAACCCGCACACCCACCTCGGTGGTTGGTGATTTCGGCGACGCCCGTGTGACTCATTTCGGCGCGACCACAACATTCGCACGGGACGGGAACCGGTTCGTGATCTCGACGGACGGCCCCGACGGGGCGGTGCAGGCATATACGGTCGCCTATACATTCGGGGTTTTCCCGCTTCAGCAGTACCTGATCGCGCGTCCGGGTGGTCGTCTGCAGGCTTTCGGAATCGCCTGGGACAACCGCCCGAAGGATGCGGGTGGGCAGCGATGGTTCCACCTCTATCCTGATCACGACCTGAAGGCCGGGGATCAGCTGCATTGGACCGGGCGCGATCAGACCTGGAACCATATGTGTGCCGACTGCCACTCCACGGGCCTCAAGAACGGCTACGACCTGACCACCAACACCTACGACACTACCTGGTCCGAGGTGAATGTCGCCTGCGAGACCTGCCACGGCCCGGGCTCCGGCCACGTCACTTGGGCCAAAGCCCCGGTCGACACACGACCCGGCCTCCCCGCATCGGTCCGCAAAGGTCTCGTCGCCTGGCTGGCGGCCACGCGGAACTGGGAGATGAATCCCGACACCGGCATTGCCCGACGAACCACGCCGGTGGCCAGATCGATGGCGAGGTCTTCGAGTACGGCTCCTTCCTGCAAAGCCGGATGCACAAGGCTGGCGTCACCTGCTCCGACTGTCACGAGCCGCATGGCCTGGGTCTGCGGGTGGAGGGCGATGCGGTCGCGCGCAATGCCATCGTTTCGTCGCCGCGCCCAGGACTCGGAGCAGGCGCAGCAATTCCCGGTGTCCCTGGGGGTAGCGTCCATGACGCGTTTTCGTGTCCCGCATCCGTTTCGCTCCTCCGTTGTCCGGGGTCCCATGCTCGCCCCGCCATGTATCCGATTGCTCCAGTACTTTCGCGAGCTTGATGGCAATCGCGACTTCCAGCGAACCATGCGCGTCGATCATCAGTTCAACGTCGGGGCCAATCCCACGGCGGGCCGCCTTCACCCGGCGTACGCAGTTGGCGATCGAGAAGCCGTCGCGCCCAACCACGCGCATCTTGACCGCGCTGAAGCCCTTGGCAGCGTAGCCGCCAAGTTCCGCCTCGGCCTCCTCGCCAGGCGCCCAGCCACCGCTGGCGTAGCGGCGTACCGAACTGCGTACGGCACCAAGCGCATGATACAGCGGAATACCGAGCGTCAGTGCCGCGGTTACGCTTTAGGAAGAGCGGGTCAATGAGCCAGGTACGATGTAAACGTCGGCTTGACATGGTCCGTACCGCGGCAGAGCAGTGCTCCTTCTAGTTCGGCCGCACGGCGGTGGCACGGGAAGGCCGTCTATCACGGGCAGTTGTTGACAAGCCAGAAGGGGACGCCTCTGATTGGCGGCGCCTATCATCCTGCCGACCGATTGACGGAAACGCGAGCTGCGATAGTTCGAACTGAACTTTGTCGTATTTCGCTGCCTGAACGACTGCATGGAGATAACAAATGCACCAGTCTTCGATGTTGAAGGTTAAGGCCTTTCTTGAAGTTCACGCGGCAAAGACAGAGCTCGATCAACCGCTCACGGTGCTGGACATTGGATCGGCATCCTACGGGAAGCCGGCACATAGCTATCGCAGCCTGACAGACGCTGCGGGTCTGATTTATACCGGCCTGGACATGCAGGAGGGCAATAATGTCGATATAGTTCCAAAAAACCCGATAATTTATGATGAAATAGAACGTGAAACATTCGATTTGGTCATCTCTGGGCAAGCGTTTGAGCATAACCCTTTTTTTGGGCGACATTTTGTGAGGTCGCGCGCGTCCTGAAGCAAGGCGGTCACGTGATGATCATCGCCCCAAGCGCTGGAGCGGTGCATCGGTTCCCGTTCGACTGCTGGCGCTTCTATCCTGATTCGTGGGTAGCCTTGTGTGCGTTGAGTGGTCTTGAACTGGATGGGGTGATTTACGATCCTGACCTCAAATTTACGCAAGTCCGTGGTTCCCAGTGGGGGGATTCAGCAGTAGTCGCCACGAAGCCACGGTTTTCTTCCGCGGAGGAAGAGAAATTGTTCTACATGCGGTTGGAGTTGCTGACATGGCCATACCGTCATATGGGAAATCCGGTTGTTGCGCCGGAGAAGATGAACGCTGGCGCGGTCGTTAGCGCGTATACGGAATTGGCGGCCAAGATCCCTGGCGCCCCACCAGCACAGGCGGCGAGTCCCGCCGCTCCACAAGCACCGACCAAGAACGTCGCAGCCCGCCAAGCCGCGGCCAAGCACGCCGCCGCCATGAAAGCAGCGGCCACTCGCACCGCCGGAGCCGCATCGGCTGGGGAGGACAAAGCCGTTCCCTCGGCATAGCTCGCCGTCCCGCAGTTTAGGATTGAAGCTGGTGACACCTCGCGTTGTGCGGTCATGCAAGCTGGAGCACCGTCCTTGCATGATCGCGGGCTGACATGCGGGCCGGGACAATGGGGGCTTCATATGGCGGCTGATAGCAGAATCCGCCTTGGCACCGCTGGCTGGGACTTGTGGCACGGCCCGGATGCGGGATCGTCACGGACCCGGGCACCGAGCGCCTTTCAGGATAGTGGGGGCTGTACTCTCAAGGCGTTTCCCCGCCGTAGATCTCTACTAATATATTGATACAGTGCATAAAAATGGCCTTCCTGCGGTCAGAGACCACTCGTTTCCGGTGTCCCTCTCCGCTAATACGATCCGCTGAATGACTGATGTAACGTCCATATTCAACGGACGACAGTTTTCTACCCCAAACGCATTCCTCGGTGCCCTTTCCCCGGTGCCATCACGACCGAACCTACAGCCCCCCG
Source organism: Acetobacteraceae bacterium (assembly GCA_947476855.1). The sequence continues at coordinate 11,281 of CANJSR010000015.1, read as the reverse complement.
AGCGTGCGCTTCCGCCAGCGTCCTTTCACCCCTGAGGGCGGCCAGAACCACCTTCGCTCTGAAAGCCGGGGTCTGGTTCGGGCGAGACCGCCTCGTCATGTGAGCTCCTGATCGGCGGCGATCCTCGCCGCGTCCAGGCAGGAATTCCACTTCTGGCCCTGTGCGGCATTCTCAGGCCACCTCTGATCGCCACGGCGGGACTGGCCTCGCGCTCCGCTTGTTCCCTCCCTTCTTCGCGGCTGGTATCAGAGGGGCAATGATCCCCCATTCCTCATCCGCTAGGTCGCTGGGGTTTGCGCGGCCTGGGTCGGTCGTAGCGCACTCGGCTTTCTGTCGTCCACCTGCCGGCGGTCTCACCAATTCGGGCCGCAGCCATTGAATCGAAAACGATTCCAGGGACGCACGATGTTTTCGGATGGATACCGACGGATCACGATCTCAACAGGACGGGTCGACCTGCAGGCCCGGGAGTACGCGCAATGATCGCCGACAACCGCCGCCGATCGAGCGCGGCATGCCTCCCCTCAACCGATCCACGCGGCATGCGCTCGATGGTCGGCACGCTCGCCGCCATTCTGATATTCCTTCTGCTCACCGCACATACATCCCGAGCGGCTGATGCGACCGCCACCTTCGTCGGCACCCAGTCGTGCGCTGGATGCCATGATGCCGAGCACGCGGCGTGGCGGAGGTCGCATCACGCACTCGCCATGCAACCCGCGACACCCACCTCGGTGGTTGGTGATTTCGGCGACGCCCGTGTGATCCATTTCGGCGCGACCACGACATTCGCACGGGACGGGGACCGGTTCGTGATCCGGACGGACGGCCCCGACGGGGCGGTGCAGGCGTATACAGTCGCCTACACATTCGGGGTTTTCCCGCTTCAGCAGTACCTGATCGCGCGTCCCGGTGGTCGTCTGCAGGCTTTCGGAATCGCCTGGGACAACCGCCCGAAGGATGCGGGTGGGCAACGATGGTTCCACCTCTATCCTGATCACGACCTGAAGGCCGGGGATCGGCTGCATTGGACCGGGCGCGATCAGACCTGGAACCATATGTGTGCCGACTGCCACTCCACCGGCCTCAAGAAAGGCTACGACCTGACCACCAACACCTACGACACCACCTGGTCCGAGGTGAATGTCGCCTGCGAGACCTGCCACGGCCCGGGCTCCGGCCACGTCACCTGGGCCAAAGCCTCCGCCGACACGCGGCCTGGCCTCCCCGCATCGGTCCGCAAGGGTCTCGTCGCCTGGCTGGCGGCCACGCGGAACTGGGAGATGAACCCCGACACCGGCATTGCCCGAAGAACCACGCCGGTGGCATCCGCCGAACTCGACACCTGCGGCCCCTGCCATGCCCGCCGCGTCGCGCTCGGCAAGGAGCCGGTAGCGGGCACACCCTTCCTGGACGCCTATATGCCCGCGTTGCTCGACCCCGGCCTGTACCACGCCGATGGCCAGATCGATGGCGAGGTCTTCGAGTACGGCTCCTTCCTGCAAAGTCGGATGCACAAGGCTGGCGTCACCTGCTCCGACTGTCACGAGCCGCATGGCCTGGGCCTGCGGGCGGAGGGCGATGCGGTCTGCGCGCAATGCCATGCACCTGTCCGGTTCGAGGCGGTCAGCCACCACCACCATGATCCGGCCAGCGCCGGCGCGCGGTGTGCAAGCTGCCACATGGGATCGAAGGTCTACATGGGGGTCGATCGGCGCCACGATCACAGCTTCCGCGTCCCCAGGCCTGACCTGTCGGTTGCCATCGGCGTGCCCAATACCTGCACCGCCTGTCATCAGGACAAACCCGCCGACTGGGCAGCCCGCGCCGTGGCCGCATGGTTCCCGCAAGGACGGCAGATAACCCCGCATTACGGCCTGGCTTTGCATGCCGGACGCGTGGGCCTGGTAGACGCCGAACAGCGCCTGAGCGAACTGATCCGGGACCGAACCCAACCACCCATTGCGCGCGCCACCGCCCTGACCCTGCTCGCCCCCTATTTCACACCGGCCTCGACGGGGGCGGTGCGCGCCGGGTTGAACGACGCCGACCCGCTGGTGCGGATGGCCGCCCCGCGTGCCCTGCCAACCGGACTGACGCCGGCCATGGTGCAGTGGCTCATGCCGTTGCTCTCCGACCGGGTCCGCGCGGTACGGATCGAAGCGGCGCGCGCCTTGGCGGCCGTCGATCCCCGCGCCATGACAGACGGTCAGCGCAAGGCGTTCGACCAGGCGTATCGGGAGGTGATCGAGGCCGAACTGGTCGATGCGGATCGCCCGGAGAACCACCTCAATCTCGGCCTGCTCCACCTCCGGAGCCAGGATGTCACGGCGGCGGAAGCGCGTTACCGCACAGCCTTGCGTCTCGACCCCGCCTTCGTTCCCGCCCTGATCAACCTGGCGGACGTGGAACGCCTCCGCGGCCGGGGCGCGCAGGGCACCGAACTGTTGCGTCAGGCTTTGTCCAAGGAGCCGGATAACGCCGACGCGCGACATGCTCTCGGTCTGGCGCTGGTCAGAAGCCGCGATCAGGCCGGCGCGCTGGTCGAACTCCGAGAGGCGCACACGCGCGCGCCCGAGAATGCGCGGTATGCCTATGTCTACGCGATCGCGCTGAACGATGCCGGTGAGAGGGAAGAAGCGCGCCGCCTGCTGGACCGGACTTATCGGCGGCACCCAACGAACCGGGACACGCTGCTGGCCCTGGCCGCGCTGTCGCGTGACGCGGGCAGGGTGGACGAGGCGGTGATCCATGCCCAGGCGCTCCTGGCCCTTGAACCCGCCAATGGGGAATACCGTGCCTTCCTTGCGGACCTGCGCAAGCGGTCCCCTGCTGCCGGACCGAACCGGTGATCGGTCCGGCAGCCTGAACGGCAAGCCCTATCGCGTCACGCGCTTCTGTTGCGTGCCATCCTGCGCGGTGGCCTGAGCCGCCTCCATCGCCTTGATGTCCGCGGGCGACAAGGTCGGGCGATCGACCTTGATCGTCAGCTTGTTGAGCTTCGCGGTCAGCGCGAAAGGCGGCTTGTAGTCGGCATCGTTCACGCCGGTCAGCGTGTCGGAGCCGATGTCGAAACTCTCGTCCCACTGCAGGATCATCGGCAGGGTATGCGGCATCGTCTGGGTCTGCACCGCCACGCCGTTCACCTTGAGCGTGCCGGTCCCCGGACGCCCCAGCCCGCTCATGTTGTTATAGGCGAGCGTCCCGATGCCAAGCCCATCGTACTTGAAGTCGAACTCCAGCCGATGCTTGCCCGGTGCCAGCACATCCGGACCTTCCCACCGGTCCCGCTTCAGGTCGACCAGGTTCCACAGGAACACCGGCTTGCCCTTCAGCAGATAGAACCCATAACCACCAAAGCGTCCGCCGGAGGTCAGGATCATGCCCTCGGCGCCACCCTCCGGAACCTCGATATCGGCCGTGATGGTGTAGGAGGCATTGAGCAGCATGGGCGAGTCACCCTGCGGCAGGCCAACCATCGGCCGGGTGTAGACGAACTCCGTCCGCCCCGCGGTGATGTTCGGGCGCGGCGCGACGATGCGGGCAGCCACCGAGGCATCCATCGGGAAGACCTGGTACTTCCCCGCCTCGGCGAGGAACATCTTCTTCAACTCCTTCACCTTCTCCGGGTGCTTCGCGGCGAGGTTGGTGGTCTGGTTGAAGTCCTTGTTCAGGTTGAAGAGTTCCAGCACCTGGTTGTTCAGCGGGTCCGGATTGGCCGCGCCGAACGCTTCCCACGGCGCGCGGTTGACCTTTGTGCTGAGAAACCAGCCGTCATGATAGAGCGCCCACTGGCCCATCATCTCAAAGTACTGGGTCTTGTGACGCGACGGCGCCTTGGCGTTCTTCGCGTCGAAGGTATAGGCGAAGCTCGTGCCCTCGATCGGCGCCTGCTTGATGCCGTCCACCATGGTAGGTGCCTTGATGCCCGCGGCTTCCAGGATGGTCGGCAAAACGTCGATGACATGAACGAACTGCTCCCGCAGCGCGCCCTTGTCCTTGATGCGCGCGGGCCACGACACGACCATGTTCTGGTTGATGCCGCCAAGCTGGGAGGCGTTCTGCTTGAACCAGGAGAACGGCGTGTCGAACATCCATGACCAGCCGGCGGCCATGTGGTTGTACGTCTGCTCGGTCCCCCAGACGTCGTAGTACTTCATCTGCGCTTCGATGGGCAGTTGATTGAGGCCGTTGAAGAACGCGACCTCATTCGGCGTTCCCATCGGCCCGCCCTCGGCGCTGGTTCCGTTGTCGCCGTTGATATAGATGATCAGCGTGTTCTCAAGCTTGCCCAGGTCCTCGAAGCCTTTGATCACGCGGCCGATTTCGTGGTCGCTGTAGGCGGCGTAGGCGGCAAATACCTCAACCTGTCGGATGAAGAGCTTCTTCTCCTCGGCCGAGAGCTGGTCCCATTCCTTCAGCACGTCCTTCGGCCAGGGCGGCAGCGTCGCATCCTTGGGGATCACGCCGAGGCGCTTCTGATTCTCAAAGATGCGTTCACGGACCTTGTTCCAGCCTTCGTCGAACAGCTTCATCTGGCTGATCTTCTCCACCCATTCCTTGGTCGGATGGTGCGGGGCATGGGTCGCGCCTGGTGCGTACTTGATGAAGATCGGCTTGTCCGGCTGGATTTGATGCATCCGGTTCATGTAGTCGATGGCGTCGTCCGCCATGCCCGTCACGAGGTTCCACTCAGGCTTGCCCTGAAACGGATAGATCTGGGTCGTGTTGCGAAACAGGTTCGGCTGCCACTGATTCGCATCGCCGCCGATGAACCCATAGAAATACTCAAAGCCCATACCTGTGGGCCACTGATCGAAGGGACCGGCCTGGCTGGCGGCGAAGGCCGGCACGTTGTGGTCCTTGCCGAACCAGGACGTGGCATAGCCGTTGTCGACCAGGATCCGCCCGACGGTCGCCTTGTCCTTGGCGATGATGCTGTTGTAGCCGGGGAAGCCCGTCGATTGTTCGGAAATGACGCCGAAGCCGGCCGAGTGGTGGTTCCGCCCCGTGATCAGGGCGGCGCGCGTCGGGGAGCACAACGCGGTCGAGAACATCCGGTTGTAGCGGAGCCCTTCGTTTGCGATCCGGTCCATTGCCGGCGTCGGGATCACGCCGCCGAATGTGCTGGGCACGCCAAAGCCGGCGTCGTCGGTGATGATCAGCAAAACGTTCGGCGCGCCCTTGGGCGGCACAACGCGCGGGGCCCACCAGGGTTTGGAGCTCAGCGCATCGTTCTTGATGACGCCGCCGAACTTCGGGTCCGGCGCCGGCAGTTGCTGTCCGTTGACGCTGGTGCTCGCACTCGGGGATCCCAGCTTGCCGGTGACCTGTTGCGCATCGGCCGAGCCGACAGTCAGCACCAAGATAGCGGCCATTGTAGCGAGTACCCCGCCCAATGGCCTGTACCTCTCAAGTATGCCCACGATCATTTCCCTCTCGATTTTCAGCCGGCGCGGCCGGCCTGCTCTGTCTTCAGAACCTGAACGTGGCGGCCAGGACGGGCCCGCCCATGGACAGTTTCTGCAATACGGCGTTTCCGGAATCCTGGAACGACAGATACCGGTACCCCGCCGAAAGGTCTGCCCACCTGGTCCGATACCCGACGCCGACATAGGCCTGCCAACTCCACACCGCGGTGCCTGACCCGATGTCGAATTGGAACGGCACATAAAAATCGGAATCCGAAATCCGCACGCGGCCGCGAAGACCGACCACCCCGTTCCAGATCGTCGCGCTCGCCGACATGCTGCCCGCTCGGCCCAGCACGACCGTGCCATTCGGCGCGGTGATGTCGCGTGACAGGGAGAAATTGACGTCCTGATCCAGTGCGAGAAGCCGGACGCCGCCGATCACGTCGACCGTACCCCAGTCCCCATCAGCGACGGCGTATCCGCCGGCCAGGGTCCAGATGGTCGACTGAATCCGCGTGCTCGAATTGAGCGTATTGGTGACCGGGAGCTGCAACAGCGGGGTCCTGACGGACCGTACCTCGGTACTGCCTGAATTGGCGTTCAGGTAAATGAAATCCGTGTGCAGGGAGAACCGTTCATAACGCGCGCTACCCGCCACCATTCCTGTGAAGTTGAGCTTTGTGAGGTAATCGGCAACAGGGATCGACAGGTTCGTCGATACGGTCGTGCCGGTACGAAGCTGGCTTTCGGCCCGCACGTCGATCGCCGCAAGCCACACATAAGGCGTCAGTTCGAATTGCAGTTGCGATGCCTTGTCGACACCTTGCGCCATTGCCCCTGATGCCGCCGCGATCAATGCACCAGCGCAGGCGACCAAATTTCTGACTAAACCTGGCATGTTGTTTCTCATCCGAGGGTGTTGGGGGCGCACTTGTTTCCCCCAGTCTGCCATTCTTTCTTTCGGTGGCAACCACGTTGCCGATCCATGAACCACTCGCGCCTTCCGCGCGCGGTCATCTCCAACCCGACGACACCTGTCCAGGCCAGCGTCCTGGGGCTATTTTTCATGGATCGAGGCCTTTCTGGCGTAGCGTGGTTTCCACTCCGGCAGCCACGATAGCCGATCAGGCGTATGTATGTTTTAGTTTTGGGGACACCGATCGGGATGCCGAGCGCATTTTCGGACGCGTATCAACGAGCCGGACCGATGGCCAATGTGGCCGGCCTGTTGCGTGAATTCGGCGTCGCGCCCTCGGACGTGGCACATGGGTTGAGCATCGACCTCGATACGCTGACACCTGACAGCCGCGTCTCGTTCCCGATCTGCCTGGAGCTGCTGGAACGGGCCGCGTTGAAAACGGGTTGTTCCCATTTCGGACTTCTGTTGGGCGCGCGATACAGTTGGTCGTCGCATGGTGCGATCTATCGACTGGCGAGCCAGGCGCCAACCTTGCGTCAGGCTTTGTTGGACTGGGTCACCTGGCAGTTGGGCTATTCCAGCGGCGCTGTTGTGTATCTTTATCGTTCCGGTGACGATTTCATTTTCGGTTACGGCGCTTATGATCGCGCATCGGTCGGAGGGCGTCAGCTATACGAACTCAGCGTCACCGTCGGTTATAACGTTATTCGGGACCTGACAGCCGGGCAGGTGACGCCGGCCGAGATCCTGATCTGCCACAAGCCGCCTGACGACCTCCGACCTTATCGGGAGGTGCTGCGCGCACCGTTGCGGTTCAACGAACATCAAAGTTGCCTCGTGATCCCTGGTTCCAGCATCGACCATCCCGTTCGCGACGCCGATCCGGTCAAACGGGAAAGGGCGCTTCGTGAGGTCACGGCGATGCTCGGCCCTGCTTTCGAGAGCCCGTCCGCTCGGTTGCGGCATGTCATCCGCCCTCAATTGTTTCGGGAAGATCCATCAATGAGGGGGGCCGCCAAGACCCTTGGTCTCACGCCCCGCACGCTGCGTCGGCACTTGACGGCGGAAGGGGCAACGTTCGAGGCGATCCGGGATGAGGTGCGGTTCAAGGCCGCGCGCGAACTGCTCGACCTTACTGATTTGTCCATCGGAGAAATCAGCACGGCCCTGGCGTTTGCAAGCCCATCGGCATTTGCGCAGGCGTTCCGGCGATGGGCGAATGTGACTGCGCTGGAATGGCGGAAGCGCCGCACGACATCCCTGCGCTGAGACGGCTCCCGGGGCTGGACGCGGCCACCAGCCGGGTCGGCGGGACACTCCGTGGCACAGACACGCCGGATGGGTCCGAAGATCGGCGTTCAGGTGTCCCGGGTCGATATCAGAAAGATCGAGGGTGCCAGCTTCGCGCCGATCTGTCAGGCATGGCTGGACCACAACGTCATGGCGGTCACCGGGCAGGATCCGACGATCGACGATTTCCTGGCTTATACTAGGCGGGGTAACCATTGACTCTCCGGACAGCGCTCACTCGTCGTGGTGGCCCCCCGGGTCCGGCGGAGAGCCGGCCCGAGGACAGGCTCCGGGCCACCATCCACGACTTCGCTGTTCTGGACTAGAGAAAGTCGTGGGTGCCGGGCCTTCGCCCGGCATGACGAGGTGGAGGCCGCGAGGGTCATCGCCAAGGTCGGCTGGTGTTTCAGCCTCCGTTGCGGGACGATCTCACCCCATCACTCCAAAAGCACGCGCCACCCAGCCTACCGCGTCAGCGTCACCACCATCCCCGCCGCGCCCGCCGCCAACCGCGCAATCGCCGGCACATCCACCGCATGCGGCCAACGGTCCTGTGGCAAGTGGAACAGCGGGTTTGATCCCACCAGCGTCACATACCGCCCGCCCGCCCGATGCACATCCCGCGTCTCCCCGCTCGGGATCAGGGTCGGAGGCGCCAACTCATCCGCCGGCTGCCCGGCCGAGCGTAAAGCATCCGCCATGATGGTTCGGAGATCGTCCGAAGCGGACATGATCGACAGGCGTCCCCCCACCGCGCCGATATTCGCGCCGTAGTGTACCCAGGTGGCACCGCCAGGCCGATCCCATCCGGGACGCCGCTCCTGAAACGCATCCAGCCCGGTGTGGCCAAGCTCATGTCCTGTATTGGCCGTCAGCACGACATCGCATCCCGGGCGATTTGCCAGAAGGGCACGCAGTGTTTCCAGCCAGCACACCAGGCCGCCACCCCGTTCGGACGTGGACTGCCACCATGAACTGCGGGGCGTCATCACCACGACCGGCGGGCGCGAGCGATCCCTCCCCGGCAGCGTTACCACCACGTTCCGTGCCGTCGCTCGGATCCGGTCGGCCCGCGCCACCAGCCGAACCTCGGCGCCGCGCGCAGCGGCGGACAGCACGGCATCCCGTGCCTCGGTCGGGACATGGATCGCCGGGGCGCCATACGGTGCCTTGAACTGCTCCGCGTTCAGCAGGCCCAGCCCCGGATGCTCCCCCTCGCAGATCACGACCAGCCCTCGCTGGCCAGGCTCGGATCGCAAATCCCGCCATGCCTGCGTATAGACAACCCGCGGCGAGAGTGCCGCCGCCACGATCGCCGCCCCGCTGCCGGCGGGACCGAGCGTCCCGGTCACGCCGTCGGTGGGCGGCGCGTCGAACACGGGCACGCCGGCGATCCGGATGCCATCGATCTCCAGCCACGTCTCCACCGGGTCGACCCGGTCGAAGGGAAACGACTCGACGACCGGCGTGGCGCCCAGTGCGGCGGCCTCGGCCAGCAGCCAGTCCGCGCCGGCCTCATCGCCCGGCGTGCCGGTGCGATGGATGCCCTGGCTGTCCCAGGCCTGCAGCCATCGCGCCGCCCGTTGCTCCGCGTCCGCCATCATCCCGATCCCCCCACGGCCCCCAGCGCCGCCGCGGCGCCGAGTATCACCAGCGGATGCCATTTCGTGAACAGGAAAGCCGGCAGGGTCACCGCGATCACCGCGATCGTGGCCCAGTTGGTCGCGGTTTCGCGGATGAACACCGACGCGCCAGCCATGATCAGCCCCACCGTCACCGGCATCAGCCCGGCCTGGATGGCCTTTCGCCACGGCGCGTCGCGGAACCGGTACCAGACCCCGCTGACCAGCAGCACCAGGATCGAGGACGGCAGCGACACCGCCACCGTCGCCACCACGGCCCCAGCCAGGCCGGCGACCTGCCAACCGATCAGGCTGACAACCATCAGGTTCGGCCCGGGTGCCGCCTGCGCCAACGCGTAGAGCGCCACGAACTCCCGCCCGCCCAGCCAGCCATGCACATCGACGACCAGCCGGTGCATCTCGGGGATGATCGAGTTGCCGCCGCCGAATGCCAGCAGCGACAACTGCCCGAAGACCAGCGCCAGGCCCAGCAGCACGCCGGGCGGGCTCATGCCTGTTCCCTCGGCGGCAGTACCCAGGCGAGCGCGACCGAGATCAGGGCCAGCACCGGCAGCGCGAGCACCAGCGGCCAGCCCAGTACGGCGATGACGAGGAACGTCACGACCGCGACCCCGATCCCGAGCAGCTTTCCCCACAGGGGTGCGGCGATCCGCAGCGCCGTCGCCACCATGAAGGCCGCCGCCGCCGCGGACAGATAGGCGAAGGCGCTCACCACCGCCGGCACGTCCTTGTACTGGTCATAGATGACGCCCAGCCCGATCACGATGGCGACCGGTCCGCTCATGAGGCCGACCAGCGCCGCCACCGCACCGGGGATGCCACGAAACCGTGCGCCCAACGCCACGCTGAGGTTCATGATGTTCCCGCCCGGCAGGAACTGGCACAGGCCCAGAAGCCCGGTGAACTCGGCGGCGGTGAGCCAGCCGCGCTGCTCCACGACCATCCGGCGGGAGGACGCGAGCACGCCGCCGAATCCCATGACCCCGACCACGAAGAAGCCCACGAACAGGTCGGCCACGCTGGGCCGTTTTTCGGTTTCCGACATGGGGCAGGGTTACGGCAAATCCCGGGCAACCGGAACCGGGGGGTCTCCGCCCCCCAGATGCATCATACCGGCCTTGTGCCGGGATGACGTTTCTGGGGGCGACCCCATCGTGGCGCGCGACACCTTTGCCTTGACCCCCATCTGTGCCCATCTCGCCGGATATGCCACCCTGACGAAACGTCCCGAGACGAAAGGCCACAACCATGCCCTATGCCGAGGCGGGAGGAATCAGCCTGCACTACCGGGAAGCCGGCGCGGGCGGCGTCCCGGTGCTGCTGCTGCACGAACTCGGCGGCAGCGGGGAAAGCTGGGCCGCGGCGCTGCCGATGTTCGCCCGGACAGGGCGGGCGCTGGCGGTCGATCTCCGCTCCGCCGGCCGGTCGGAGAAGCCACCCGGCGCGTTCTCGATCGCCGATTGCGCCGACGACCTCGACCGGTTCCTCGATGCGCTCGACCTGCCGGTGGTCGACGTCGTCGGATCGGCGCTGGGATCGTTGGCGGGCGCCGTCCTCGCCATCCGCCACCCGGCCCGCGTGCGCCGCCTGGTGATGTGCGCGGTGTCCGATGACCTCGGCGGCGTCACCGCCGACTACCTGACCGCCCGCGCCGCCCGCGTGCGGACCGAGGGGATGCGCGCCGTCATCGATTCCAGCCTGAAGAACGCCTTCCCCGAGGCCTTCGCCGCCCAGCGCGCCGCCTACCGCCCGATCTACCTGGCCAATCACCCGGACGCCTACGCGGAACTGTCCCTCGCGCTGACCGGCCTGCGGATGGACTGGGGCGCGATCGCCGCGCCGACGCTGGTTGCCTCGGGCGCGCATGACTTCATCTGGCCGCCCGAGCATGGCCGCCACGTCGCCAGCCTTGTGCCCGGCGCGCGCTTTGCCCTGTTGCCAGACGCGGGGCATTTCCCGCATCTGCAGACACCGGACGCTCTCGTCGCGCTGGCGACGGACTTCCTCGCTTAACG
>CANJSR010000014.1 GCA_947476855.1 Acetobacteraceae bacterium | reverse complement strand
CTTCGGGGGGCGTTGGCAGGGTGGCGCGCTGGAGCGGGGCGCCGGGATCGTGGCGGATGGCAACCCCATGCTCCCCGGCGACGGCGTGCGGGGCGTGGTCGAGCAGGCGGTCCACATCCTCCACCGGCCGTCCGGAGACGACGGCGAGCGCCCCATCCAGCCTTTCACCCAGGCGGCGCAGCGACGCGACCAGGCAAGGCGGGACGACGACGGCATCCGGCGTCGGCGCGATATCGATCAGCGTGCCATCCATGTCGAGCAGCAGGGCGGTCTGCTCCAGTGGCGGCAGGGTCATGGGGTGCATCCCATCACCCGCAGATCATAGACCGGATGCTGCAACATCGAGACGGCCGGCGCCGACCGCACCATCCAGCCGTTGAAGGCCTGGGAGTTGTCGGCGCCATCGGTCACCGAGAGGAAGGCCGCGGCATCGGCCGGCTGGTCCGGCGGGCGCACGACGCAGGCCTTGAGCATGATCGTCAGGGCATGAAACTTCACCGGCACGCCAAGGCGCAGCGTCAACTCGGCATGCCGGGCGTTGATCTTGTCGAGCGCCTGGACCGTGGCACCCTGCCGCTGCTGCCAGACATTGGGAAAGGAAGCCGCACGGGACATGGCCGCCGGCGGGACCTCGGTGCCCGTTTCGGTCCCTTGCGCGTCGAGCGGCGGGAGCGGGGTGGCGACGATGGGGCCCTGTGCATGCGCCAGACCGGACAGCGCCAGGGCCAGGAACGCCGCCGCGGGAAGCGCTTTCATCGCACCGCGCGCTTGGGCGACTCGAGGCCCTGGACCATGCCCAGCAGGATGTCCCGCATCGCGGCTTCATCCACACCCATCAGCACGGCGTCGTCGAAGGCGTCGCGCAGGACCTGCGCGACCTCGGCGTGGTTTTCGTTCAGGACCCGGATCTTCTCCCGGCAGCCGACACCGTTGCCGTCGAGACCGGGCCAGGCGGCGGGGGGTGGTGGGATCATTTCAACGCTCCATCCGTCGAGGGCGCCGCGTCGGCGGGCTTGCTGACGGTTGTCAGGTTGAAGATGAACTTGCCGAGGAGTTGTTCAAGGCTGATCGAGGACTGGGTGATCGTGATCGTCTGCCCAGGCTTCAGGATCGTATCGTCCCCGCCCGGCGACAGCGACAGGTATTTGCCGCCGAGAAGGCTCTCGCTGGTGATCTCGGCCGAGGTGTCCTTGGGCAACTGGATGTCCGGCCGGACCGACATGGATACGACGGCGATGAAATCCTTGGGGTCGATCCGTGCCTCGGTCACCGTGCCGACCTTAACCCCGGCGATACGGACGTCGGACCCGATGGCGAGGCCATCAATCCGCTCAAACCGTGCCTGGAGGGTATAGCCGGCGGTGGTGGTCTGGCCAGAATGCGACACCGCATAGACGAGGAAGCCGACGGCGACCGCAAGGACGGCCGCGCCGGTCAGAATTTCCGCGACGCCGCGGCGCTGCGCCATCGATGGGGCCTAGGCGCCGGGGGTCCAGGCTTCGTAGTCGCCTGTAGCGCGAGCGCGCTGGCCACCCTGGTAATCGTGCCCGGGCGGACGATAGCTGGACGGCGTGCCGGTCGCGTTGGACTGGTGCGGCTTCTGCCACTGCTTCCGCCCCGTGACGGCCAAGGGGGCGTCAGTGGTGTAGTGCAGCCAGGAATGCCACTCGGGCGGCACCTCGCTCGCTTCCGCGGCGCGGGCGTAGATCACCCACCGACGGGTGCGGCCATAGCCGGGATTCGGCTTCCGCTCCTCGTAGTAGGTATTGCCCATCATGTCGGTGCCGACCTGACGGCCCTTGAGCTTTGTGTAGAGCCAGGTTCCGATATTCATGACGCTTCCTATACGCGTCTTGCCGGCCGAGGTCCACCGCCCCGGTGTGAACCTCCGTGATCCAGGCTGAGCGCCGGTTCGACTCGACTATCCACAGGATTTTGTGTGTCGGGGACACCCGGACCGCAAAATGTGCTTTCCGGGCCCCATGCCTCGGCCTAGCATGCCGGCATGAAGACCCATCGCACATGGCACGGCGTCCGCATGCGGCAGATCGCCGTCGGCGCCGATCCGGATGAGACCCCCTGCCTCGTGACCCTGCCCACGGCGTGGGACGATACGGCCGCGGCCGGTCTCGCGGCGCTGGCGGCCGAGGCGACACCGCCCGCGCGCCGAATCCAGCTGGCGACCGCCGCCCATGCCTGGATCGATCCGATCGAGCGGGCCGCCCGCGACTCGGGCCTGGGCCTGCCGATGGCCGAACGCCTGCACCGCCTGCTGCTGCTGCGCCGCGGTGCGCCAACCGAGACCGTGTGGATCGGCCGGCCGGAGGAAGGCGCGGGCTTCGTGCTCAACCTGCCGGCCTTCCTCGACAGCGGCGGGCATTTCGACGCCGCCGACTTCGCCGAGGCGGTGGAGACCGCGGTCCATGCCCTGACGCTGGCCGCCCCCGCCAACCGCGTCCTCCATATCGCGATGGCCGACCTCTTCGGCCTCCTCGCCGCGCTCGGCATTGACCACGGGTCCGCCGCCGCCCGCGACATCGCCCGCGCCTTGGCCACCATCCTGCGCGGTCGCGCCGACGCGGCATCGGCGCATGACGGATCGGCGCCCCGCGTCGCGCTGGACTGGCCCGAACCGCCCGCCCAGACCGCGCTGTCCGGCCTGGCCGAGGCCGCCCGGGCCGCCCGCGCCGCCGCCGAACAGGCCGGCATGCCCCGCCACCGCATGACGACCGCGATCCTTCCCCCCGGCCCCGTTGACGCGCTGCTGGGCGTAGAGACCGGCGGAATCGCGCCCGCCTTCTCGCCGCTGGGGCCGACTGGCGGGCTGAGCAAGGCGACGCGCGCCTGGCTCGCCGTCAGCGGGCTGACCGCCGAGGAGGCACTGGCGATGGTGCTGGCCGGGGGAAGCCCCCTGCCCGTCTCCGGCGCACAGGCCCATGTCGCGATGCATGACGCGGTCGCACCCTTCCTGCACGTGATGCCGCCGCGCCCCGTGGCGCTGGATGGTCCGGCCCCGCGTGCCACCCGACGCGACCTGCCGGGCCGGCGCACCGGCTATACCCAGCGGGCGATGGTCGGCGGGCACCGCATCTTCCTCCGCACCGGGGAGTATGATGACGGCAGCCTGGGTGAAATCTCGATCGCGCTGCTGAAGGAAAGCACCGCCTTCCGCGGCCTGATGGACAGCTTCGCGGTCTCGGTCAGCATCGGGTTGCAGCACGGCGTGCCGCTCGACTCCTTCGTGGAGGCCTTCACCCTGACCCGCTTCGGCCCCGCCGGCGCGGTGGAGGGCGATCCCGCCGTCCGCAAGGCGTCGTCGCTGATCGACTACACGGTCCGCCATCTGGCCGCGAACTACCTGGGACGGCGCGATTTGCCGGACCCGGAGATGGAGGAGACGGACATCGCCGGCGATACCTCCCCCTTGCTGCCGATGGACCTGCCGGCCGAGGGCTCTCCTCGTGCCCGCCGTCGTGGGTTCCGGGTGGTAGGGAAGTAGGGCACCGGCGTTTCAACCGTCATCCGGGCCTTGTGCCGGGACCATCACCAGCACCGTCCCGCGATTGGTCCCGGCACGCGGCCGGGATGACGTAGCGCGCGAGGCCATCCGATCGCCTCCCAGGTAGACGCCGCGTCCCGCGTCCGGCAGGTTTCCGCCCGTCACAATCGGAAGGAAGCAGTACATGGCCGGACAGGTCGAAACTCGCCTGGCGGAACTGGGCATCACCCTACCCCGCCCCATGGCACCCATCGCCAACTACGTGCCCTATGTCGTGACCGGCAACCTCGTCGTGATCTCGGGCCAGTTGCCGGCGGTCGACGGCCAGGTGGCGGTAGCCGGCAAGGTGAGCTGGGGCGTTTCCGCCGACAAGGCCAAGGACGCCGCGCGCCTGTGTTTCATCAACCTGCTGGTGCATCTGAAGGCGGCCTGCGGCGGTGACCTCGACCGCGTCCGCCGCGTCGTGCGCCTCGGCGGCTTCATCGCCGCGCCGTCGGATTTCCGCGATCATGCCCAGGTAATGAACGGTGCCTCCGACCTCGCGGTTGCCGTCTTCGGCGAAGCCGGCCGTCACGCCAGAACAACGATCGGCGTGCCGTCCCTGCCCGCCGACGCGGCGGTCGAGGTCGAGGGCATGTTCGAAATCGCCTGACTTTCTTTTACTGGCATTCTCGCAAACCCCTGACATAGACTGAATCCGCACTCTCGTGGCGGGTATCACCCCGACGTGCCTTGGGAGAAGTCGCCTCGAAGTGACTTCGGCACGGACCTGGTCCGTGAACAGCCAAAAGGCAAACGGCCAGCGTTCTACTCTGGCCGGTCAGGGAGATTCGTATCATGAGAAACCAACGTCGCATCACGCGTCGTGCCGCCATGATGGCGGGCGCCGCCTTGCCCCTGGTGCATATCCGCACCGCGGGGGCCGCAGGAAAGCTCAATCTGGGGTTCTGGGACCACTGGGTGCCCGCCACCAACGCCACCATGCGCAAGCAGGTCGGCGAATGGGCCGAAAAGAACAAGGTGGAGGTCAATATCGACTTCATCACCTCGGTCGGCCAGAAGCTGATCCTGACCCAGCAGGCCGAGTACCAGGCCCGCAAGGGACACGACATCCTGCCCGTCTCCAACTGGGAAGTCCGCAACCTCGCGGACCGGATGGAGCCGATGGACGACATCGTCGAGCACCTGCAGAAACAATACGGCCCCTATGCCCCGGCCTACAGCTATCTGGGCAAGGTCAAGAACCACTGGGTCGCGGTACCGTCCAGCACCGGATCGCTGAACCTGACCTTCTGCGGCCGCATCAGCCTGCTGAAGCAGCACGCCGGGATCGACATAAGGGAGATGTATCCGGCGAAACCATCTGACAAGGAGATCGGGCAGGCCTGGGACTATGACGCCTTCCTGAAGGCGGCCGAGGCCTGCCATAAGGCAGGCATGCCCTTCGCCCTCGGCATCGGTTCCACCAACGACTCGATCAACAATACCGGCGCCTGGTACGCGGCGTTCGGCGCCGAACTGATCGATTCCGAGGGCAAGATCCAGGTCCGCTCCGACAAGGTGCAGAAATTCCTCGAATACGCCCAGCGCCTGGTCAAGGTGCTGCCGGCGGATGCCAAGACCTACGACGATGCCTCCAATAACCGCGCGCTGATCTCGGGCAAGAGCCCGCTGATCATGAACCCGCCGTCGGCCTGGGCGGTGGCCAAGCGCGACGCGCCGGCGATCGCCGAGGATTGCTGGACCTTTCCGATGCCGAAAGGCCCCACCGGCCGCTTCATCCCCTGGAGCTTCACCTTCTACACAGTCTGGGAATTCAGCCCGAACAAGAGCGCGGCCAAGGACCTGGTGCGCCATTTGCAGGAACGCCCCCAGGTCGCCGAACGCTGCGCGGTGTCCGAGGGTTATGACCTGCCGCCCTTCGTCAGCATGTCCGATTTCGACGTCTGGTCGAAGGTCGGCCCGCCGGCCGGCACGATCTACAACTATCCGATCCGCCCCTGGCACAACGCCCAGCCCTCGATCACGGCGCAGCCGGCCCCGCCCGACATCGCGGTGCAGGTCTACAGCCGCGGCGTCCATCCCGGCATCCTCGCGCGGCTGCAAAGCGGACAGTCGATCAAGGAGGTGACGGATTGGGCACAGGACGAACTGGAAGGCTTCGTCTGAGCATCCCAGGCGAGAATCGTGCTTGACCCCCGGACGACCCCTTTCGTCCTGGCCGAGCCTGACCCGGCCATCGCCAGGGATTCTGGCGATGGTGTTTGCGCGTAGTGCCTATCGGCTGCGTGCTTGGCGATGGGCGGGTCAGGCCCGCCCAGGACGGAAAGCGGCCCCGTGCGATCATCCCGACCACTCCGCTTTCCATGTGACAAACCCGGCCGTCGGGCATAGGATTTCGCATGCCCGACGGTTCCGCCACATTGACGATGTCGCTGCACGCGAAGATCGCCGAGATCGACGCGGCCGAGTGGGACGCCTGCGCCGGCCCGGGGAACCCCTTCGTCTGCCACGCCTTCCTCAGCGCGATGGAAGACAGCGGATCGGCCAGTTCCCGCACCGGCTGGATGCCCCAGCACGCGGTGCTGCGCGACGAGTCCGGAACGATGGTCGCGGCCATCCCGATGTACGCGAAATCCCACAGCTACGGCGAATACGTCTTCGACCATGGCTGGGCGAACGCGCTGGAACGGGCGGGCGGCGACTACTACCCGAAGTTCCAGGTGGCCTCTCCGTTCAGCCCCGTCCCCGGCCCCAGACTGCTGCGCCGCCCCGGCTCGGGCGTCGGCTTCGGCACCATCGCCAACGCGCTGCGCCAGGCGTGTGAGGCGCATAAGCTCTCCTCCGTCCACGTCACGTTCTGCCAGGAAGACGAATGGGAAGGCCTGGGCGAGGCCGGCTGGCTGCGCCGCATCGGCACGCAGTTCCATTGGGAGAACAACGGCTACACCTGCTTCGACGATTTCCTGGGCGCATTGTCGTCCCGCAAGCGCAAGGTCCTGCGACGGGAACGGCGCGATGCCAACGCCGCCGGCCTGACCTTCCAGGCCCTGTCCGGCGCGGACATCAAGGAGCGGCACTGGGACGCGTTCTATTCGTTCTACCAGTCCACGGTCGATCGCAAATGGGGGTCCGCCTATCTGACCCGCTCCTTCTTCTCGCTGCTCGGCGAACGCCTCGGCGACCGGGTCGTGCTGATGTACGCCGAAGCCGATGGACGCCCCGTCGCCGGCGCTCTGAACCTGGCGGGGGATGAGGCGCTGTACGGCCGCAACTGGGGCTGCCGCGGCGACTGGCCGTTCCTGCATTTCGAACTCTGCTACTACCGCGCCATCGACTGGGCCATCGAACACGGCCTGCAACGGGTCGAGGCCGGGGCGCAGGGCAAGCACAAGATCCAGCGCGGCTATCTGCCGAAGCCCACCTACTCGGCGCACTGGATCGAGCACGGCGGTCTGCGCCGCGGGGTCGAGAACTTCCTGGAGGAGGAACGCGCCCATGTCCTCCAGGAAATGGCCGCGCTGAGCGAATGGTCCCCGTTCCGCAAGGCCGGCGAGGAGTAGCCTCTCTGGCGCCGCCTTCGGTCCCAGCCTAACCTTCCATCCATCAAAGGGAAGGAAACACCAGCATGGATTTCACCGGCAAGGTCGCGCTCATCACCGGCGGAGGCGGCGGCATCGGTCGCGCCACCGCGCTCGGCTTTGCCCTGCGCGGCGCCAAGGTCATGGTGGTCGATGCCGACGCCGCGCAGGCCCAGGCCACGGTCGATGTCGTCACCCAGCGCGGCGGGACGATCGCCTGCGTGCAGGCCGATGTGACCCTCGCTGGCTCGGTCCAGGACTACGTCCGCAAGACCGTCGACCTGTATGGCCGGATCGATTGTTTCTTCAACAATGCTGGGATCGAGGGCGCGGTCACCGCCACCCAGGACTACGACGATGCGATGTTCGACAAGGTCATCGCGGTCAACCTGAAGGGCGTGTTCCTGGGCATGAAGCACGTCATCCCGATCATGCTGGCCCAAGGCGGCGGGACGATCTGCAACACGGCGTCCGTCGCCGGGCTGTTCGGCAGCCCGGGCATGTCGGCCTATGTCGCGTCCAAGCACGCGGTCCTCGGCATGACCAAGGTCGCGGGCGCGGAACTCGCCGCCAAGGGCATCCGCGTCAACGCCGTCTGCCCCGGGCCGGTCGAAACCCGGATGATGCGGTCGCTGGAGGCACAGCGCGATCCGAACGCGCCGGAAGCCGTCCATCAGGCGACAGCGGCCGGGATGCCTTCGGGCCGCTATACCCTGCCCGAGGAAATCGCCAACGCGGTGATGTATCTTTGCTCCGACCTGTCGGGCAACATGACGGGATCGCAGATCGTGGTCGATGGCGGCCGCTCGGGTTCCGGCGGCGTCGGTCCGCGCGCACGCTGAACAACTGGGGAGAACACGGCAATGACTGGCAGCACCGACGTTTTCGAGATCATGGCCACCACGCGCTCCATGCGCCGGCTGAAGCCCGATCCCGTGCCCGACGACCTGATCCGCAAGATCCTGGAGGCCGGCCTGGGCGCGGCCAATGGCGGCAACACGCAGAAATGGCGGTTCTTGGTCCTGAAGGAGCCGACCCGGAAGAAGGCCGTACAGGCTTGGTACAAGAAGGCATTCGATGAGGTCGTGGGCCCACGCTACGCGTCCTCGGCGCCCCCGCCCGGCAGCGATCCCGCGCGCTATGCCCGCCAGCACGGCGCGGTGGAATACCTGACCGAGCATTACCATGAGGCACCGGTCTGGATCGTGGCGTGCCTGGAGGACGGGCCGAACCCCGATCGCTCGCAGGGGGCGTCCATCTATCCGGCGGTGCAGAACATGCTGCTGGCGATCCGCGCGCTGGGGCTGGGATCAACCCTGACCACGCGCCACCTGCGGTTCGAAAAGGAAACGGAAGCCGCGCTGGGCCTGCCGCCCAACGTCCACTCCTACGCGATCCTGCCGATCGGCTGGCCCATGGGCAAGTTCGGCCCGACCGGGCGAGGCAAGCTGTCGGAGTTCGTCTACCTGGACAACTGGGGCGAGCCTTATTCCGCGGTCGCCAACGACTAGGAAAGATTCTGGCTGGCGCTCCGGGTCGAAGGGGCGCCAGCCTTTCGTTGTTCGCAGGCCATGACCTTGCGGTCCGCGGGATCGCAATTTCCTGTAGACCCCTGCCCCCAATGCACCCCCCCTTTGTCGGGTCGTGCTGCATGTGGCACGATTCAGGCTGTCGTGTACCACCTGCCTGAAAGGGGCATGCCATGCGCCGCCGCACCACCCTCGCGTCCCTGTTCGCCGCCTGCTGCTTGCCAAACCTGGCACGCGCACAGGAAACCGGGTGGAGCTACGACGGCGCGGACGGCCCTGCCCATTGGGGACAACTGAACGGAGCGTTCCGGGCGTGCGGTGACGGCTCTCAGCAGTCCCCCGTCGATCTCCAGGATCCGATCGCCGCCCGCCTTCCGCCAGCCGAGGTCCATTGGCGGCCGACCCCACTTTCAGTGGTCAACCCCGGCTTCAACATGGCGCTGAATCCGGAGCCAGGCAGCTTCATGGTGCTGGATGGACGACGGTTTGATCTGCTGGCCGTGCATTTCCATCAACCGGGCGAACACAAGCTCGCGGGTCAGGGCTTTCCCATGTCGGTCCATGCCGTCCATCGCCACGCCAACGGTGACCTCGCCGTTCTGGGCCTCCTCGTGGTCGAGGGGGCCGCGAACCCGGTCCTGCAGCCGCTTTGGGCGACGCTGCCGCTCTTGCGCGGACAGCGCGCACGCTCCGACACCATCGTGCGGCTGCCGGACCTGCTGCCGAGGCGACGCGATCAGTACCGTTACGCTGGATCACTGACGACGCCGCCCTGCACTGAAAACGTCAACTGGGTGCTGATGGTTGACCCGATCGAGCTATCGAAGGAACAACTGAGCGCCTACGTCTCCGCTTTTCCCCCACACGCTCGGCCGGTCCAACCGCTCAACCGTCGATACGTTCTTTCTCCCTCGTGACAGGCCTCAGGCCGCTGCCTGAGGCCCCCGGACCAGCTTGCCCGGCAGGTCACCGGTCGGTTCGCCGCCGCGGAAGGTGATCCGCCCCGACAGGACGGTCGCATCGTAGCCCATGACCTTCTGCATCAGCCGCTTGCCACCCGCCGGCAGGTCGTTGACGACATACGGTGACCCGGCGCCGAGGCGATCCCAGTCGATCACGTTCAGATCGGCCTTCATGCCAGGCGCGATCACGCCGCGATCCAGCAGGCCCGCCGCCCGCGCGGTATCGGACGTCAGCCGCCGCACCAGCTCCGGCACGTCGAAGCGCTTCCGGTCACGCCCCCAATGCGTCAGCAGCCAAGTCTGGTAGCCGGCATCGAGGATGAACGCGACATGCGCCCCGCCGTCGCCCAGCCCCATGATCGTGTTGCGGTTGCCCAGCAGCGTCTCCGACATCGACAGGTCGCCATAGGCATAGTTCGACAGCGTCAGGTAGATGAAGGCGTTGCCGTCATCTTCCAGCAGCGCATCATAGGCGATTTCCTCGGGCGTGATCCCGCGCCGGGCCGCCTCGGCCGCGAAGCTGTTTTCCTTTTGCGGCAGGTAGTTTGGAGGGTTGCCGAAGCGGAACATGTAGTCGAACGACAGCCGGTGGAACAGCGGGAAGGTGTTCCCCTCCTTCGGGTCCTCGCTCAGGATCGCCGCCTTCACCTCGGGCTTCCGCATCTCCGCCACCCGGTCCGCGACCGGCAGGTGGGCGATGGTGCGATAGGTGCGGCAGCCGGCGAAGGGGTTCTGGCTGCCGGTCAGGCCCAGCAGCACGCCGATGGCGCGGGGGGCGAAGACGGGGCGGATGGAGAGACCATCGGCGTTCGCCTTGTCGGCACCGGCGAGCAGGTCGCGCCACACTTCCGGGCGCGCATGCCGCTGGGTCAGGGTGAACACCGCCGGCCGCTGGCAGGCCTCGATCACTCGGCGCAGCATGGCGAATTCGGCGTTATGATCGGGGAGCCATTCCGACACCATCTCCAGCATGCCCGACCCGGCGTCCTTCATGCCCATCGCGATGCCGGTGAGTTCATCTTCCTGCGCCCGCAGCGTCGGCGTCGGATCGCCGCGCAGAGTCTTGTGGCTCAGACTGCGGGATGTGGAGAAGCCGAATGCCCCCTGGCGCATCGCCTCGGCCGCGATCTGGCGCATCTGGGCGATATCGGCCTGGTTCGCGTTTTCAAGCTGCAAGGCGCGTTCGCCCATCACGAAGACGCGGACGGCGGCGTGCGGCAGCAGGGCGCAGATGTCCATGTCCCGCTGGCGGCGTTCCAGGGCCGTGAGGTATTCGCCGAAGCTTTCCCATTCCCACTTGAGCCCCTCGTGCATGACGGCGCCGGGGATGTCCTCCACCCCTTCCATCAGCTCGATCAGCTTTTCCCGGTCGGCCGGGCGGCAGGGCGCAAAGCCGACGCCGCAATTGCCCATCACGGCGGTCGTGATGCCGTGGTTGGACGACGGGGTCATGTGGGAGTCCCACACCGCCTGCGCGTCGTAATGCGTGTGGATGTCGACGAAGCCGGGCGTGACCAGCTTGCCCTTGGCGTCGATTTCCTCGGTGCCGCGGCCGGCGATGCGGCCGACCTGGGTAATCTTGTTGCCGGACACACCGACATCCGCCTCGACCGGGACGCGCCCGGTGCCATCGACGACGGTGCCGCCTCGGATCACGAGATCGAAATCAGCCATGGAACTCTCCTCAGGAAGCGGGATTCCCCGCCAATTCTTATCCGATGCGGAGGGCTCAGGCCGTCCGCTTGAACAGCATCAGCACGGCGGCGATGATCATGCCGATCGCCCAGCCGAGCAGAAGGGCGCCGTGCATGTTGAGGGCAAAGACGGCGACGGCGACCGCGACGAAGCTGATCCCAGCCCCCACCGCCCACCATACCCAACGCATGGTGGCATCGCCGCCGCCCATGGCCCGGTCAGTCCCGCGCGAGCAGCGGGAACTGCATGCACAGCAGGTCGGCCCCCATCGGACCGGCGATCAGCGTCGCGGCCGCGTCGTCAGGCCCGACGAACACGCAGGAATTGACCGGCAGCAGCGAACCGCCCGGCACGCAGGCGGAGCCGGACGTCACCAACCAGAACTGCCCGCCGCCCGTGGCCGGCTCAGGGCCGCCGATGGAGCCATTCGCCGGTACGGTATAGCGCCAGGTGCCAAGCCCGTCCTTGGTCGTCTCGATCACCTCGGAGCCGGTCACGCTGGTCAACGCCGACCGTTCAGCGTCCGACAGGGCTCCGAACGGACCGCAGGTGGCTTCGCGGTGCTGCCAGCGCGCCCGCGCTTCACGCAGTTGCAGGCGATGGGCCGGCATATAGCGCGCGCCGGGGTCCCAGGCATTGCGAAGGGTGAACCAGGACACGCCTTCCTCGGCCGCGATGATCGGGCCGTAGGCGGAGTAACGATCCGTGTAGTGGACCGCGACTGACGCGACATCGTGGATGCCCATCTTGCCGCCGCCCTGCACGATCACCTGATACTGATCGGCGGAGTGGAAATGCGGCTTCACGATCGCGCCTGGCTCTTTCTCCACCAGGAAGGCCATCGGATAGATGATGTCGTCGGCCGGCATCGCTTCGCCGTCCTTCAACGTGTTGCGGTTCTGGCCAATATAGGTCGTGTGCCACCCGTTGCCGGTCTTCCGGCGATTGGTCTGGTGTGCGACGACGCTGTCCGCGGTCAGGATCATGGCGTGCCTCGTTGTTCTCTTCCCGCGCGATCCTATACCGAACGCGCCCTCCACACCAGAGACGCGCTTGGTTGCCGTTTCCCTCGGCGGTGCTAGAGAACCGACAGCACGCAGAGGAGACGCAACGTGGCCTACAACCCCTTCGACCTGACCGGGAAGGTTGCCCTGGTGACCGGCGGCAACAGCGGCATCGGCCTGGGCATGGCGCGCGCCATGGCACAGGCTGGCGCGGATATCGCCATCTGGGGCACCAACGCCGACAAGAACGCCGCCGCCAAGGCCGCACTGGCCGACACCGGCCGCCGGATCGAGACGATGGAATGCGATGTCGGCGACGAAGCCGCCGTCGACGCCACCTTCGCCCGAGTGCTGGACGTCTTCGGCCAGGTCGATGGCTGCTTCGCCAATGCCGGCGTGTCCGGCCGTGGGGTCACCACCTTCCTGGACATGTCGGCCGAGGAATGGCGCCGGGTCATGCGCATCAACCTCGATGGCGCCTTCTTCACCTTCCGCGCCGCCGCCCGCCACATGGTCAAGCACGGCCAGGGCGGCGTGCTGGCCGGCACCGCCTCGCTCGCCGCGATCGAGGCATCGCCGCGCAGCGAACATTACTCGGCCACCAAGGGCGGCATGGTGTCGATGACCCGCTCGCTCGCGGTGGAATTCGCCCGCTACGGCATCCGCGCCCATTCGATCCTACCCGGCTGGATCGAAACCGACATGACCGCGAAATGGTTCCAGACGGAAGGATTTCAGAAGAAAGTGGCCCCCCGCGTGCCCATGCGCCGCTGGGGCACCGGCGACGATTTCGGCGGAATCGCCGTCTACCTCATGAGTTCGGCTTCCCAATACCACACCGGCGATACCTTCGTGATCGACGGCGGGTATTCGGCGTTCTGAACCTTCAGGCCTCGGGCTTCCATTCATGCCACGGCGGGATCCGCGGGTCCCGCTGTCGCTGGACGTAGTACGGGATATAGGGACGATACGCCTCGAACACGCGGCGCAACTCGCCCACCGGTTCGTCGTGCTGGTCGACCCGCAGGTCGATGCGGGCGAAACGATCCTGGTCGTATACCAGGATCGCCGCCGAGGTCTGGCCGCCGATCTGCCCGCCGGCGTCCCGCCCCGCTTCCAGCGCGAGCATCAGCCGATCCTCGAAAGGCTGGCCCTGCGTCTTCACGAACGTCTCCCGCAGCGCATCCAGCGTCTGCACGCCAGGCAGGACGTTGCCGAGGACGATGAACTGGTCATGGATCTGATGCGCCGCCCAGGGCGTGTTCCCCGACCCGGTGCGTGCCGCCATGTTCCCGTCGTCGTCGATCACCGCCAACTGGCGCTGTTCCGGCCAGGGATCGTTTGCGACCATCGTGTCGATCACGTGCTGGGCGGTATAGCCCTGCTCCAGCAGCTCGCACGCGAACCGCCCGATCCGGGCATCGGCGCGCGACATCACGGCCACGACGCCTCGGCGCGGCACGATGAACGGCACCCGCGCGCCCACCGCGAAGGACTTGGTCGCCGTCGCAATGCCGAGCATCCGGGTGGTGGGGCGGCGGGCGAGGATCGAGAAGGTCATGCCGTGTTTCCTCCGTTGGGGCGGACTGACCACCCGGTTTCACCGATGCTATGATCCGCGCGGTTCCGATCGCAAGGCAGCCCCACGATGACCACCATGAACCGCCTCCGCGCCCTGTGCATGGCCCTGCCCGAAGCCGAGGAGCGAGAAACGTGGGAAATCCCCACCTTCCGCGTCCGCGACAAAATCTTCGCGATGGCGCATCCCGACAAAGGCCGCCCATCGGTCTGGATGAAGGCACCCCGCGGCACGCAGGCCATCCTGACCGAGGCGGCTCCGGATCGGTTCTTCTCGCCCCCCTATGTCGGCCACAAGGGCTGGATCGGTGTCTGGCTGGACGTCGATCCGGACTGGGACGAAATGCGGGCGCTGGTCGAGCGAAGCTGGCGGATGACGGCCCCGAAACGGCTGGCCGCCACCCTGCCAAGCTCCGAGGTCAGCAGTTCAGGCGATACACCCGACGCGCCGTCCCCGCGAAAATCGCCTCCTTCTCGGACTGGGAGCATCCGGCGCAAATCCGCTTCAACGCGTTGAACAGGGCGGCGAAGCCGATGCCCATCTTCTCGACCGGGAAGTTGCTTTCGGCGATGCAGCGGTCGGCGCCGAACAACTCGACGCAGGTCGCGACGTAGGGCTTCCACGCTTCGGCCAGTTCGGTGGAGGTCGGTGGGCGGTCCAGAGCCATGTAGTCCAGCGCGGCCAGCCGCATCATCATGCCGCCGAGCTTCATGGTGACGTTGGGGCACTTGGCCAGTTCGGTGACGTGCTTCTTCCACTCGGCGAAGACTTCGGCCTGCTTGCCGGCGTGGCGGCCATAGCCGAGCGGCCCGCCGCAATGGCCCATGATGATGTTGGTGCCCGGGAAGGCGCGCGCCAGGTCGGTGATGTCGGGGATTTGCGGATGGAAGCCCCAGGCGTCCAGCGACAGGCCCAGCGCGGACAGGGCCTTCATCCCAGCGCGGAAGTCATCCCGCAGATACAGGCCCGGCTGGATGTCGGGGGCGCTGTTGCCGATGATCGGATCAGGGTCATACCCGCAGGAGTGCCGGACGCCGCGGAACCGCCCGCCGCCGGCGCGGATATGCGCCTCCAGTACCGGGGTCACCCAATCGCCCGCGGTCAGGTCGGCGTAGCCCACGATGCCGGCGGCCAACTTGGTCTTGCCGTAGCCGCCCGAGTCGCTCATGGCCGCGATGCCGGCGACGAACTCGGTTTCGCCCACCGGCCGCATCTGCTCCGGGCCGTCGGCGCGGTACATCGAATGGCATTGCAGGAACACGCTGCCCACGACGTTGTGGCCGGTGGCGCAGTCCGCGAGGAACTCCTCCAGCAGATAGCGGAACGCGGGCACATCCCACGACTCGCCCCGCGCGCCACCGCCGGTGCGGACCCAGAGATGATGGTGGGTGTCGATGATGGGCAGCGCCGGGTCGATGATCTCCTCCGGCGGGGCCTTGGCGAGCCAGGCGTCCCGCGTGGGGAAGATGCGACCGAAGGCGGTCTTGGTGGCGGTGGTCATGGGCGATGCTCCCGATTGCTTGCGGCGATTACCGCACGACCGGGCCCGACGCTCAACCCACGCGGGCGACGTCCCCGCCGCCACCACGGCGGGGACGAAAGGCGGGGATTACTTCGCGCCGAGTCCCAATTGCTTGATCAGCGCCTTCTGCTCCTCGATCAGTGTCAAGGCGAAGGTCTTGTAGTCCTCGCTGTTCTTGTAGATCAGCGGCTGGGACAGTTCCTTCAGGATCGCGAGGTGCATCGGTTCCTCCATGCCCTTCTTGAAGGCGTCATGCAGGATCTTCATGACCTTCGGGTCCATCCCCTTGGGACCGGCAAGACCATAAGGGGATTCCGAGATGATCTTCTGGCCCTGCTCGACCAGGGTCGGACTGTCAGGGAACCGGGCGGAGCGATTCTCCGTCCAGACCACCAGCATGCGGAAATCGCCGGAATCCACCAACGGACCCATGCCCGTGCCGCCGGCAACCGCTTCCACGTGCTCACCCAGCAGGGCGGCGGTCTGTTCGGCTTCACCCTTGAACGGCACCTGGGTCCACTTGATCCCCTCGGCCAGCGCGATCTGCTCCATCGTGATGTGCAACGTCGTGCCGGTGCCGGGGGTGCCGTAGCGGATCTTGCCGGGGTTGGCCTTCGCATAGCTCAACAGATCGCCCCAGGTCTTCCACGGGGATTTGCTGTTGACCGCGGTGCCGAACGTATAGCCGGTCACGTGGATGACGAAGCTGAAGTCCTTGGCGGGATCAAATGAAACCTTCTGCATATAGGGCAGGCGGAAGATCGTGATCGGCAACTGCGCGAGTGTATAGCCATCGGGCTTGGCGGCCGCGGCCATCGTCGCCCCGCCGAGCGTGCCGGACGCGCCTGGCTTGTTGTCGATGACGATGGGTTGGCCGAGGTGCTTGCTCGTCGCTTCGGCCAGCACGCGCAGATGGCGATCGGTCGCGCCCCCCGCGGGCCACGGTACGACGATCGTAACCGGTTTCGTCGGAAAACTCTGCGCCGCCGCCGTCCCTATCCCCGGTGCGAACGTCGCCAGCAGACCCGCCAGACCCAGTAATCCCATCCGCTTGGTAAACCGCATGCCATACCCCTGGTAAATTGTCTTGATCCCGACGCCGCATAAGGCCGCAGGCCCAGGGTTGCAAGCGCCGGAGGTTGCAAGCAGATGCACAATTGAGTCAGCCGCCCCACCATGCCATACGCTCCCTCCCAACCAGGCGGGGGAAATCATGGTCAGGGGTCTTCGGGCGGACACGCTCACGTCGGCGCTCGCGCTCGGCATTGCTGCCTATCTCGTTTATCAGGGCATAGACCTTGAGATTGGCACTTCCAGCAATCCCGGGTCCGGGTTCATCCTGTTCTGGACTGGATCGATGATGGCGGCGCTGGCAGGCACCGTGTTCGTGCAGAGCTTGTTGCCCTCCGCCGACCGCACGACGATCGGCGCCTGCTTCGCCGAGATCAGATGGGGCAAGGTCCTGTATGTCCTTTGCCTGTTGGTTGCTTACACGTTCATCCTTGCAACCCTGGGCTTCGTCGTTGCGACAGCGATCCTGCTGCTGATCCTGTTCAAGACAGTCGAGCCGCAAAGCTGGAAGGTCTCCATCATCGGCGCCTTGCTGACCACCGGCTGTGCCTGGCTGGTGTTTGTCCATTGGCTCGGGACCCAGCTTCCCGTCGGTTCGCTCTTTGAGGCTGGTTAGACCATGGATGTCATCAACAACCTCATGCTGGGTTTCGGCGTCGCGTTCCAGCCGATCAACCTGCTGTTCTGCTTCGCCGGCGTCTTCATCGGCACCCTGATCGGCGTGCTGCCGGGGATCGGGCCGGTGGCCGCGATGTCCCTGCTGCTGCCGATCACCTTCAACATCACGCCGGAAGCCGGGATCATCATGCTGGCTGGCATCTACTACGGCTCGATGTATGGCGGCTCCACCACCTCGATTCTGGTGAACATCCCCGGCGAAGCCGCCTCGGTCATCACCTGCCTCGATGGCTACCAGATGGCCCGCCAGGGTCGCGCCGGCCCCGCCCTGGGCATGGCGGCGATGGGGTCCTTCATCGCCGGCACGCTGGCCATCGTCGGGCTGATGCTGCTGGCCCCTACCCTCGCCCGCTTCGCCGTCAAGTTCGGCCCGACCGAGTATTTCAGCCTGATGGTCCTCGGCCTGACCATCCTGGTGTGGCTCAGCCAGGGGTCCATCCTGAAGGCGCTGATCATGGCCTGCATCGGCGTGGTGCTGGGCCTGGTCGGCATCGACTCGATCACGGCCATGCCGCGGCTGACCTTTAACCAGCTTGAACTGATCGACGGGCTGGGCCTGGTGCCGATCGTCATGGGACTGTTCGGCATCGCCGAAATCCTCAGCAACCTGGAACAACGGCTCGACCGACAGGTTTTCGAGACGAACGTGAAGGGCCTGATGCCCAACAAGGAGGATTGGAAGCGCAGCGCCGGCCCGATCGCCCGCGGTTCGGTCCTGGGCTTCTTCCTGGGCATCCTGCCGGGTGGCGGCGCGGTGATCGCGTCGTTCCTGTCCTATGCCATGGAAAAGCGGCTGTCGAAGACCCCGGAACGCTTCGGCAAGGGCGCGATCGAGGGCGTGGCGGGACCGGAGACCGCCAACAACGCGGCCGCCGGCGCGGGCTTCATCCCGCTGCTGACGCTTGGCATCCCGCCGAACGTGGTGATGGCGCTGCTGCTGGGGGCCTTCATCGTCCATGGCGTACAGCCCGGCCCGCTGCTGATGGTCCAGCAGCCCGCTCTGTTCTGGGGCATCGTCGCCAGCATGTACATCGGCAACGTCATGCTGCTGGTCCTGAACATGCCCCTGATCGGCATGTGGGTGCAGTTGCTGAAGGTGCCCTACAAGATCCTGTTCCCGATGATCCTGCTGTTCTGCATCATCGGCGCCTACAGCGTCTCCAATCAGGCCTTCGACGTCTACCTGATGCTGGCCTTCGGCGTGATCGGCTGGCTCATGAAGAAGTATGGGTATGAGCCCGCGCCGCTCGTGCTGGCCTTCGTGCTGGGGCCAATGCTGGAGAACAACCTCCGCAAGGCCCTGATCCTGAGCCAGGGGGACTTCACGCCCTTCATCATGCGGCCGATTTCGGCGGTCTGCCTGGTGGCCGCGGCCCTGCTGCTGCTGTCCCCGCTGCTGCCGTCGTTCCAGAAACGCCGGCGGGAGCTGGCGACCGACGAGGGCTGAACCAACCGCCTTTTCAGGTCGATCGGCGCAACGGCCGGGGTTCGCGCAACCCCGGCCGTTTTGCCATGCGCGGGAAAGGACGCTGCCATTTGATTGGTAATGAGAATTATTCGCATTAAATGGCTTGACCCGCCAGACGCCGCCGGATACCTCGGGCGCACTCCAGGCAGCCAACTCCAATAGCCACCCCAGAGTGAACGCGACGGCCGGAAGCGGCCAATCTCGGGGGTGAGAATCATGACGGACGACGCCTTTCCGGCGCACAGGGACCACGGTCCCGCGATACCAGCCAGCCACGCTAGGCCAGCGATCAAGATCCCGCGCAGCCTGCGTGGACGGTCCGCCATGGACCGGGCATCCATTCCATTCGGCACCGGCATCGGCCTGGTCGCGGCGGTCTGCCTCGCCGGGGTGGAGCCCGCCCAGGCGCAGGGCCCGGGCACCAGCCGCCTGCCGACCATGACGGTCGACGCCCCCGCCGAACCGACCCCCACGCCCCGTTCGCGCCGGCCCCGCGCCGTCGCGCCCGCCGCCGCGGACCAGCCTGCCGATCCAGCCCCCGCCGCCGACCAACCGGCCGCCGCCACGGGCGAGCCGGTTCCCGGTCAGTCCACGACGACCCAGGCAACCGCCGGCGCTGGCCAGCCCTCCGCCGCACCGACCGGGCCGGCCGACGCCAACCCCTGGGCCAATCCGGCGGCCCCCTACAAGGTCGAGCGTTCGTCCTCGATCAAGCTCACCGAGCCCTTGGCCGATACCCCGCGCTCCATCGTGGTCATCCCGAAGGAGATCCTGCGCGACAAGGGCGCGACCTCGGTCCGCGAGCTGGTCCGCACCACGCCCGGCATGACGCTGGGCACCGGGGAAGGCGGCAACGCCTTCGGCGACCGCGTCTTCATCCGCGGCTTCGATGCCCGCAACGACATGTATATCAACGGCATCCGGGAATCGGGCGTGACCACGCGCGAAACCTTCATGGCCGAACAGGTGGAGGTTCTGGAGGGCCCCGCCGGCGTGATCGCCGGGCGGGGCACGACCGGGGGCGCCATCAACATCGTCACCAAGCGGCCGCTGGAGCGCGACTTCTACGACCTATCCGTGACCGGCGGGACGGATGCGACCAGGCGAATCACGGCCGACATCAACCACAACCTGTCCGACAAGTTCGCCATCCGCATCAACGGCCTGTTCCAGCAGGCCAATGTCGCCGAACGCGACCAGATCCATGACAACCGCTATGGCGGCTCGATCGCCCTGCTGTGGAAGCCGACCGACGACGTCAAGATCTTCGCCGACTACTACTACGTCTATCTGGACCAGAAGCCCGACTGGGGCGTGCCCTTCGATGTCCGCACCCGCCTGCCCTTCACCGAGTCCGGCGTCAACCGCTCCAGCTACTATGGCGTCGCCAGCCGGGACTTCCAACGCAACTTCCAGCACATGGCGACCGCCGGCGGCGAATGGCAGGCCCAGCCCTGGCTGCTGCTGAGCAGTAAGTTCCGCTACAGCTACACCGTCACCGACTATGTCGCGGCCAAGCCCGGCACGCCCAACATGGCCAGTCCGACCTGGCAGCTCTGGTCGGTGCCTTCCACCCCCGCGAGCCGGTACCAGGTCAACAAGACCATCGCCAACCAGACCGACGCCACCTTCACCTTCGACACCGGCAGCTTCAAGCACAACCTGGTGACGGGGCTGGAACTGTCGCGGGAGGAGATCTCCCAGGACACCTACTCCAACCTCGCGGTCGAATGCTTCCCGAACTGCACCAGCGCGGCCGCGACCGGGGTGAACTACTCCCTGTTCTGGCCGCAATCGGACTCGATCGCGACGCTCAGCGCGCCGACGCGGAACGGAAGGCCGACGGGAACCGAGGTCAACACGGCCAGCCTCTATGTCCTGGACACGATGAACTGGCAGGACCGGCTTTACGTCACGCTGGGCGGGCGGCTTGATAACTACAACATCACCAAGAACCCGTTCGGCGGCACCTCCGCGGCCCGCTCCGACCTCATGTTCAACTGGAACGCGGGGCTGCTGTACAAGCTGATGCCCAATCTCGGAGCCTACTTCGCCTACGGCACCTCCTCCAACCCGGTCGGCTCCGAACTCGACGCCAGCGCGGACGCCTATGGGGGGCTGGCCGTCAACAACCAGTTGTTCGCCCCCGAAAAGAACACCTCGATGGAAGTCGGCCTGAAGTGGGAGGTGTTCCAGAAGCGCCTGCTGCTGACCACGGCCGTGTTCCAGACCACCAAGGACAACGCCCGCGAGCAGATCGGCGCCGCCCTCCAGGACAGCGCCGCCTACCGGGTGCGCGGCCTGAGCTTCGGCGCCGCCGGCAACATCACCGACCAATGGAGCGTCTTCGGCGGGGCCGTCTTCCTGAACTCCGAGATGACGGAGTCCGCGATCCCCTACAACACCGGCCTGCCGCTCGCGAACATCGCCCACCAGTCCTTCAACCTGCTGACCAAGTACAAGCTGACCGAGGACCTGACCATCGGCGCCCAGGCGACCTACAAAAGCGAGATCTACGGCGGCACCCTCCAGGCCGTCAGCTACGCCCCCGGCACGGTCAATGTCGGCGGGGTCAGCACCGCCACGCCCGGCGGGTTCAACAAGCTGCCCTCCGGCTGGCGCTTCGACCTGCTGGCCGACTACCGGATCACCCCGAACCTCTCGGCCAGTTTCCGCGTGGTCAACCTCTTCAACGCCCGTCTCTACGACGCGTTCTACAGGAGCAACGCCCCCTATGTGTACATCGCCCCCGGACGCGCGGCCTACCTCACCCTGCGGGGCACGTTCTAGGGCGGGTGGGCGATGCTGATCTGCGTCCCCGACGTCCTGACCCCGGCCGAGTTGCGCCACTGCCAGTCCCTTCTGGCGGCGGCCGACTGGGCGGACGGGCGGATGACGGCCGGGTCGCAGTCGGCGCTGGTCAAGCACAACCTCCAGCTTCCCCCCGACAGCCCCGCCGCGCGGGAGGCCGGGATGATCATCCTCCAGGCCCTGGGGCGGAACCAGACCTTCCTCTCGGCCGCCCTGCCCAAGACGATCCTGCCCCCGTTGTTCAACCGCTACGTCACCGGCCAGACCTTCGGGGTGCATATCGACAACGCCATCCGGGCCAACCCCCTGACCGGAGAGCGCATCCGCACGGACCTCTCCGTCACCCTGTTTTTCAGCGACCCCGACACCTATGACGGCGGAGAACTCGTGATCGAAACCCTCTACGGCTCGCAGGAGGTGAAGCTTCCGGCGGGTCACCTCGTGCTCTACCCCTCCACCAGCCTGCACCAGGTCCTGCCGGTGACGCGCGGGGAGCGCACCGCCTCCTTCTTCTGGCTCCAGAGCATGGTCCGGGTGGAGGAGCAGCGCAGCCTGCTGTTCGACCTCGACCAGACCATCCAGGACCTCTCGGCCGACCTCGGTGGGGGCGATGACCGGGCGGTGCGGCTGACCGGCATCTACCACAACCTCGTGCGCCATTGGGCCGAACCATGAGGCGCCTTGCGCTGCTGGTCCTGACCGGACTGCTGGCCGCCGGGACCGCCCATGCGGCGGACGCCGAGCATGGGCTGTCCAGCGACCTCTCGCCCATGGCCATGTTCCGGGCGGCCGATATCGTCGTGCAGGCGGTCATGGTCGGGCTGGCAGCCGCCTCGGTCCTGGCCTGGCTGATCCTGCTCGCCAAG
The DNA here is from genome assembly GCA_947476855.1 of Acetobacteraceae bacterium. The sequence continues at coordinate 2,415 of CANJSR010000014.1, read as the reverse complement.
CGGTTCGAGATCACGCTGGCCGCCCGCCGCCTGCGCCGCCGGACCGGCGACCTCGCCGCCCATGCCGGCCTAGCCGAGGCCGTCGCCGCGAACCGCAAGCCCGAGCGCGTGGTGAACGCCATGCTGGACGCGGCCTCCGACGAAATCACCCGGGCCGGGGATGCGCCCGCCCCCGCCGGCGTGCAGGACCGCATCGGCATCCGCATGGCCCGGATCGAGGCGGCATCGGTCCGAGAGATCGGCCAGGGCGTCAGCCTGCTGGCCACGATCGGCGCCACCGCCCCCTTCATCGGCCTGTTCGGCACGGTCTGGGGGATCATGAACAGCTTCATCGGCATCGCGAAATCGCAGACCACCAACCTGGCCGTCGTGGCGCCGGGCATCGCCGAGGCTCTGTTGGCCACCGCGATCGGCCTGGTCGCGGCGATCCCGGCGGTGATCTTCTACAACCACCTGACCCGCTCGGTCGGCGCCTACCGCGCCTTGGTGGGGGACGCGGTGGCGCTGGTGACGGTGCTGGCCAGCCGGGACCTCGACCGGGGCGCCCCCCGCGACCCTCGCCAGCGATAGGACGGAGGCACGCCATGGCAATCCGCACGCAGGAGACCGAGGAACTCTCCGAACTGGGGGAGATCAACGTCACCCCCTTCATCGACGTCATCCTGGTCCTGCTGATCATCTTCATGATCGCGGCCCCGATCTCGACCGTCGATGTGCCGGTGGACCTGCCGGCCTCCACCGCCACGCGGCAGCCGCGGCCTGACAAGCCGGTATACGTGACGCTGAAGGCCGATCTGAGCGTCTCGGTCGGCGAGGAGGCGTTCGACTGGCCGATGCTCGCCTCGGGCGTCGACATGGCGACCGGCGCGAACCGGGACAGGCGGCTGTTCATCCGCGCCGACAAGACGGTCCCGTATGGAGAGATCATGCGTCTGTTCAACGCGTTGCGCGCCATCGGCTACCTCAAGGTCGCGATGGTCGCGCTGGAACAGGGCGGCAGCGAACCGATCCCAGGGGGTCAGCCATGAGCAAAGGCGCCTTCCTGCCCGAGCGGTCCTTCGTGATGGCCGCCCTTCCCTGGCTGAAGGCCACCGGCGCGCTGGGCGGGCTGTCGGTCGCCGTCGTGGCGGGCGGGCTGGCCGTGCGCGCCGCTCCCAGCCCGTCCTTCGAGGAGGAACGGGGTGCCGAACTGGTGATCGAGATCGCGCCCATGATCACCCAGGCCGAATCCCGCCCGCAACTGGCCGCCGCCGAACAGGCCCAGCCCGACCAGCAGGCGAAGCCCGAGCTGGAACAGGTCAAGTCGCAGAAGACCGACATCGACCTGCCGACCGAGCAGGCCTCCCCCGCCGAAGCCGAGGACCCCGACCTGCGGATGGCCAAGGAACGAACGCGCGAGGAAGCCGAGGTCGCCCCGGAGATGACCCAGGCCACCGAGGCGGCCGAGGCGCAGGAACAGAAGGTGCAAAGCGAGGCCTCCGTCGCCGTCGAGGCCGCGCCGGAACAGCGCGCCGAGGCCCCGGCCGAGAAGGCCGCCGCCCCCGACGTGGGTAATGCCAAGGACGCCGAACGGCGGATCAACGCGTGGCAGAAGGCGATCTTCGCCCATATCGGCCGCTTCAAGACCTACCCCGAGGAAGCCCGCAAGAAGCACATCAAGGGCGACATCGTCGTGGCCTTCGTGCTGGACCGGAAGGGCGGCGTGACCGGGGTGCGGGTCGAAACCGGCTCGGGCTCTCCCTTGCTGGACCAGGCGGCGCTGGCGGTGCTGTCCCGGGCCGCGCCCCTGCCGCCGCCGCCCCGCGAGGTCGGGGGGGAGACGGTCGAACTGCTGCTGCCGATGCGGTATCAACTGCGCTGAAACCGGACGGAGCGGCCCATGGCCCAGAACATCTACGACCGGCCCGACTTCTTCGCCGGCTACAGCCAGTTGGAGCGATCGGTCGCGGGATTGTCCGGAGCGGCTGAATGGCCGCTGCTCCGGCCGCTGCTGCCGGAATTGGCGGGGCTGCGGGTCGTCGACCTCGGCTGCGGCTTCGGCTGGTTCCCCCGCTGGGCCCGGACCCAGGGTGCCGCCTCCGTGCTCGGCCTCGACCTTTCGGAGAACATGCTGGCCCGGGCGCGGGCGATGACCTCGGACGCGGCGATCACCTACCGGCGCGCCGACCTGGAGCAGCTCGATCTGCCGGAAGCCGGGTTTGATCTCGCCTATAGTGCCCTGGTATTGCATTATCTTCCGGATATCGGGCCGTTGCTGCGGACGGTCCGGCGAGCCTTGGTGCCGGGGGGACGGTTCGTGTTCTCGGTCGAGCATCCGGTCCTGACCGCGCCGGTCCGGCAGGGTTGGACTACCGATGCCGAGGGCCGACACGCCTGGCCGATCAACGGCTATCTGGATGAGGGTGCGCGCACCAC